>NZ_JAJNAN010000072.1:0-8870 GCF_022227565.1 Ectothiorhodospira sp. 9100 | reverse complement strand
CGCAGGATACCCCGGATGAAGGATCGGTCGATTTTCAGGGTGTGGATGGGGAAGTGCTTGAGTTGGTTCAGGGAGGAATAGCCGGTACCGAAGTCATCCACCGCCAGACGGAAACCCAGTCGCTGCATTTCTCCGAAGATCTCCACGGCCTTGTCGATGTCCTGCATGATGGTGCTCTCGGTGAGTTCCAGCTCGATCTGTGAGGCCTGGATACCGATTTCCTTGATGATGGCGGCGTACTGGCAGGCCAGATCCGTCTGGCGAAACTGGCGTGGGGAGAGGTTGATGGCCATGCGAGGCACGGGCAGGTCGGCGGCTTCGAGGCGCTTCATGTCCTCGCAGGCCCGGCGTACCACCCACAGGCCCAGTCTTTCGATCAGCCCGGTATCCTCGGCCACGGGGATGAAATGCCCAGGGCTGAGATAGCCCTTCTCCGGGTGTTCCCAGCGTACCAGTGCCTCCAGGCCCTCCACCTTGCCGGTGGCCAGTGAGATCTGCGGCTGATAGTGCAGTTGGAATTCGTCCCGCTCCAGCGCTTTGGAGAGTTCATTTTCCAGCATCAGATGCCGGTAGGTCTGGGCATTGATGTCCTGGGTGTAGAAGTGGTAGTGGTTCCGCCCACGCTGTTTTGCCTCGTACATGGCTGCATCGGCGTTCTTGATGAGGGTGTCCACGTCCCGGCCGTCGAAGGGGTGGATGCTGATGCCGGCACTGCAGGTGAGAAACACCGGGTGGCCGTGGACCACGTACTCGCAACTCACGTTATCGATCAGGTGTTGCGCGAAACGGGCCAGCAGGTCCAGGGAATCCACCCGATTGAGGATGATGCCGAATTCGTCTCCACCCAAGCGTGACAGGGTGACATTGCTCTCGTCCAGGTGATGATGGCTGAGTAGATCGGCGTCGGCCAGGAGGGCGCGCAGGTTATCGGCCAGGGTCTTGATGAGGCGGTCGCCGCAACCATGACCCAGGCTGTCATTCACTCGCTTGAAGTGATCCAGATCCATGAGGATGACGGCCACGTGGCTGCTGTCATCCTCATCGTTTGGGTGGCCCTGCTGGATGAGTTGATGCAGGCGGTCGCTGAAGAGGATGCGGTTGGGCAGGCCAGTGAGGGCGTCGTGGCTGTACTGGTGGGCCAGTTCCAGGGATTGACGCTCGCTGATCTTCTTCAGTGTGCGGTGCTGGTGTTCCATCAGGGTGTACAGGGCGGCGCTCTCCAGGGCATAGGCTGCGTTGAAGAGGATGATGGAGAGCACCTTCATGCCGGGATCGCGGGGATGCAGCGGTTGCCCCCGGGTGCGGCCCACGAACATGCCGCGAATGCGGGTGCGGGAGGAAATGACGTGCAGCACCCAGTGGTCGCCACAGGCTGTATCGTCTTCGCCCTGGCCCCCGCCAGGGCAGGGCAGGCAAACCGGGTGGTTCTGGTTGAGTGCCCATGAAAATATGCCTGCCTCGATGAGTCGTTCCACCTCGGCCTCCAGGGCCGGGTCCTCGCACTCTGCCTGGCGATAACTCAGGTGAAAGCTGGACTCGTCGTCCACGGTGTAGTAACCCGCGTCTTCCAGGGGAAGTATGCGCCCTACGCACTCATGGGTGCTTTCCAGGATGGCCGAGACATCCCGACTTTGACTGTGATCGCCAAAGATGGCGGTCATGGAGGTGAGCACATCCATGGCGTAGTGATGCCACTGGCTGGCTTGCTCCAGGTGTTGGACCCGTTCGCGCAGGTAGTCCATGTCCGGCAGTGCGTTGTCTTTATTCCGGGTCATATGCATCCTGTCCCCCCGCCTAGGCAAGAAATACTTCGACTGCCTGAGCATAATGCTGCTCAGTATAGGCGCTGACTTGTTCAAGCAGGGTTTCAGACAGGGCGATTCGTGCCCAGGCCTGTTCATCGATGGGTGGCACCATTCGCTCGCCGCTGGAGCCCATGCGCAGGGCATTAGCCATGCTGTCGGCGGCGTGGACCACAGCTGTCTCCACGGGATAGCGTTGTGCCTCATTGGGATCGTGATGGCACCGCACCGGCTCATGCAGGGCCGCCGGTAACTGCCAGCGTTCCAGGAGTTCGCCACCGAGTTGCGCATGGTGGAAACCCAGTTCCCGCTGCTCCTCGCGGAACAGCAGATCCTGGCTGTGCTCGCGGGCCTCAAGGACCTGGGCCATGGCGTCCGGCATGTGCATGTACATGACCAGTCGGCCAATATCGTGAAGCAGACCGGCCACGTAGAACCGCTCCACATTGGCCTCGCGGCGAAAACTGGCCAACGAACGCGCCAGCAGGGCGCAGCCGATGCTGTGCCGCCAGAAGGATTCCAGGTCGATGCCGGTGATGGGCATGCCCTCAAAATGCCGGATCACCGTCGCGGCCAGGGCCAGATCCCGCAGTTGCTGGGTGCCGATGATGCTGATGGCGCGCTGGATGGAATGGATGCCGCCGGGCAGGGCATAGAGGCTGCTGTTGGCGATTCGCAGTACCTTGGCGGCCAGTGCCGTGTCCGACTCGATGACCGAGGCCATGGCTTCGAAGGAACTGTTGGGATCGTTGATGGCGCTCTCAATGCGGTGGTAGACGTCGGATAGCGTCCCCAGCTTCGGATCCCGGGCCAGGATGTCGTCCAGGCGCGCGACGGTCATGACTGGGCCTTGAGCTGGATCATTGAGGCCAGGCGCCGCGTGGCCAGGTCGAACAGGGTGTGCATGACCACCTTTTCGAGATCGCAGTGCCGAAAGGCATTTCGCATCACGGCCTCGGCCTGGCGATAGCTTTGTTCATCGATGGGGGGTGGGGGGGCCGTGGAGGGCAGACGATCGTCCGTCGCGCTCGGCGGGGCATCTTGCCAGATGGCCACCTGGGTGACGCCCCAGGTCTTGAGCACGCGCAGATGCTTGTCCTTGAGCGGGATGCCGGCGGAGAGCAGCAGGCGACCACTGCGGTCCCGCACATCTTCCGCCAAGACAGTGCCGGCGTCGGCCTGGTCGGCGGGGATCGTCCTTTTGGTGTCGATCATGCCTGCTCCGCTTGAAATGGGTTGCCAGAGGGCTGCCGGTCAGTTTAGCCGCTTTATGTTTATGGGAATTGTCAAAGTACCGGGACTTGCCATGTGGGGCAAGGGGGAGGGGACGGGCGGATGCAAGGATCCGCCCGTCATGTGCCAAGGGCTAGAGGTCAGGCAGCCGCCAGTTGGCGCAGCACATAATGCAGGATGCCGCCATGGCGGTAGTATTCCCATTCCTTGGGCGTGTCGATGCGCACCCGGGCCTGGAAATGGGTCTCTTGGCCGTCGTCGGTCCTGGCCGTCACGGTGACCTCGCCAGGCTCACCCTCCAGACCGCTGATATCGAAGCACTCCTGTCCGGTCAGTCCCAGGCTCTCGGCGCTATCACCGTCCTTGAACTGCAGGGGCAGCACGCCAAAGCCCACCAGGTTGGAGCGGTGGATGCGCTCAAAGCTCTGGGCGATGACGGCGCGGATGCCCAGCAACCGGGTGCCCTTGGCCGCCCAGTCCCGGGAGGAACCGGTGCCGTATTCCTTGCCGGCCAGTACCACCAGGGGCACGTTTTCTTCGTGATAGCGCATGGCGGCGTCGTAGACGCTTGTCTGCTCACCGCTGGGGACATGGGTGGTCCAGCCCCCCTCGGTGCCCGGGGCCATGCGGTTGCGCAGGCGCACGTTGGCAAAGGTGCCGCGCATCATCACCTCGTGATTCCCCCGGCGTGATCCATAGGAATTGAATTCCTTGGGCTCGATCCCGTGGGACTGCAGGTATTGACCTGCCGGGCTCTCCGGATGGATGCCGCCCGCCGGGGAGATGTGGTCGGTGGTGATGGAGTCGCCCACCATGACCAGGCAGCGGGCCCCGTTGATGTCTCCAGGGGCCTTGGGCTCCATGGTCATGCCTTCGAAGTACGGCGGGTTCTTCACGTAGGTGGAGTCGGCCCAGTCATAGAGTTCGGATTCGGTGATGCCGATCTTCTGCCAGTTGGCGTCCCCCTGGAAGACGTCGCCGTATTTCTCCTGGAACATGGCCGAGGAGATGCTGGCCTCCATCAGTTCGCTGATCTCCGCCTGGCTGGGCCAGACATCCTTGAGATACACCGGTTGCCCCTTCTTGTCGGTGCCCAGCGGTTCCTTGTAAAGGTCCACGGCCATGGAGCCCGCCAGGGCATAGGCGACCACCAGAGGGGGCGAGGCCAGATAGTTGGTGCGCACATCGGCATGGATGCGGCCCTCGAAATTGCGGTTGCCTGAGAGCACCGACGCCACCATCAGGTCGCCATTCTTGATGGCGTTGCCAATGGGTTCCGGCAGCGGGCCCGCGTTGCCGATGCAGGTGGTGCAGCCAAAGCCCACCACGGAGAAGCCCAGGGCCTCCAGGGGTTTGAGCAAGCCGGCCTTTTCCAGGTAGGCAGGCACCACCTGGGAACCGGGGGCCAGGGAGGTTTTTACCCAGGGCTTGGGCATGAGGCCCTTCTCGTGGGCCTTTTTCGCCACCAGGCCAGCGGCCAGCAGCACGGCCGGGTTGGAGGTGTTGGTGCAGGAGGTGATGGCAGCGATCACCACGGCGCCGTGCTTGAGCAGATGTTTCTCACCGCCCATTTCGTATTCCACCGCCCCCTTTTCGTGGGTGTTATCCACCCCCGGGGCGGTGTGGCCGCCTTCGCCCGCGAAACGCTCTTCAGCGTCGCCTTCCGGGGCAGAGTGATGTTCCCTGAAAAATTCATCCAGGGTGTCCATGAAATTGTTGCGGGCCTGATCCAGGGGGATGCGGTCCTGGGGTCGCTTGGGGCCGGCCAGGCTGGGGACGATGCTGCCCAGATCCAGTTCCACGATCTCGCTGTAATCCGCCTGGCGGGCACCAGTGTCGCGCCACAGGCCCTGAGCGCGGGCATAGGCCTCCACCAGGGCCACCTGTTCGTCGGTGCGGCCCGAGAGTCGCAGGTAATTCAGGGTTTCCTTGTCCACCGGGAAGATGCCGCAGGTGGCGCCATATTCCGGGGCCATGTTGGCAATGGTGGCGCGGTCAGCCAGGGGCAGGTGGTCCAGGCCATCGCCGAAGAACTCCACGAACTTGCCTACCACGCCCTGCTTGCGCAGCATCTGGGTGACGGTGAGCACCAGGTCGGTGGCGGTGGCGCCCTCGGGGAGCTTGCCGCTGAGCTTGAAGCCCACCACCTGGGGGATGAGCATGGAGATGGGCTGGCCCAGCATGGCGGCTTCGGCCTCGATGCCGCCCACGCCCCAGCCCAGCACGCCCAGGCCGTTGATCATGGTGGTGTGGGAATCGGTGCCTACCAGGGTGTCGGGGTAGGCGTGGTATTCACCATTGTCCTCGCGCACGAACACGGTCTGGGCCAGGTATTCCAGGTTGACCTGATGCACGATGCCGGTGCCCGGGGGCACGACACGGAAGTTCTTGAAGGCCTTCTGGCCCCAGCGCAGGAACTGGTAGCGCTCCTTGTTGCGGTGGTATTCCAGCTTGATGTTCAGGTCCAGGGAATCGGCCTTGCCGAAGTGGTCCACCATCACCGAGTGGTCGATGACCAGGTCCACCGGGGCCAGGGGGTTGATGCGGTTGGGGTCCTTGCCCAGGGCCTTCATGGCATCGCGCATGGCGGCCAGGTCCACCACGGCGGGCACGCCGGTGAAGTCCTGCAGCACCACCCGGGCGGGAGTGAAGGCAATCTCCTCGCTGGGCTCGGCCTTGGCCTCCCAGTTGAGCAGGGCCTTGATCTGGTCCTGGGTGATATTGTTGCCATCCTCGTTGCGCAGCAGGTTCTCCAGCAGCACCTTGAGGGAAAAGGGCAGGCGGTCCACGTCGTGGTCTGCCTTCAGCGGCTCCAGGCTACTGATGTGATAAGTCTTGTCTTGTACCTGGAGGGTGGTGCGTGTGTTGAATGTATCGGTCATCGTGCGTCCCTCTTGGTTTGTTTTTGTCGGGGCAAACTGTCGACAATCGTGACCTGTCGCCCCTGCTGGTTTAGAATGCTGCCGCGCAATAAAGATTGTTGTCAAAATAACCTAGTGACACAAAGGGATCATACATCCCTCCCCGCCCTGCGGGGCAGCCTAGCAGAGGGTTCTACTGTGCTCGAAGCCTATCGCCAACACGTTCAGGAACGCGAAGCCCAAGGGGTGCCGCCCAAACCGCTGGATGCCGGGATGACCGCGGATCTGGTGGAACTGCTGAAAAACCCGCCCCAGGGCGAGGAGCCGTTCCTGCTGGACCTGATCACCCATCGCGTGCCGCCGGGTGTGGATGAGGCAGCCTACGTGAAGGCCGGGTTCCTGTCCGCCGTGGCCAAGGGCGAGGCCCGCTCGCCACTGATCGACCGCAAGCATGCCGTGGAACTGCTGGGCACCATGCAGGGCGGCTATAACATCGCGACCCTGGTGGAGCTGCTGGACGACGCCGAACTGGCCGAGGCAGCCGCCGCCGAGCTCAAGCACACCCTGCTGATGTTCGATGCCTTCCATGATGTGGAAGAGCGGGCCAAGTCCGGCAACGCCCACGCCCAGGGCGTGATGCAGTCCTGGGCCGATGCGGAGTGGTTCCTGAACCGTCAGGCCCTGCCGGAAAAGCTCACCGTGACGATCTTCAAGGTGCCCGGCGAGACCAACACCGATGATCTTTCCCCGGCCCCGGATGCCTGGAGCCGCCCGGACATCCCCCTGCATGCCAAGGCCATGTACAAGAATCCGCGCGAGGGTGTGACCGACGCCGAGGCGCAGATCAAGGAGCTCAAGCAGAAGGGTCACCCCGTGGCCATGGTGGGCGACGTGGTGGGTACCGGCTCCTCCCGCAAGTCCGCCACCAACTCGGTGCTGTGGAACATCGGCGAAGACCTGCCCTACGTGCCCAACAAGCGCTTTGGCGGTGTGTGCATGGGCGGCAAGATCGCCCCGATCTTCTTCAACACCATGGAAGATGCCGGCGCCCTGCCCATCGAACTGGATGTGAACGCCCTGGAGATGGGTGATGTGGTGGACATCTACCCCTACGCGGGCAAGGTGTGCCGTCATGGCAGCGACGAGGTGATCACCACCTTTGAACTGCGCACGCCGGTGATGCTGGACGAGGTGCGCGCCGGTGGCCGTATCCCGCTGATCATCGGTCGCGGCCTCACCGATCGGGCCCGCGAGGCCCTGGGACTGTCGCCGTCGGATGTCTTCAAGCGCCCCGAGGCCCCGACGGACAGCGGCAAGGGCTTCACCCTGGCTCAGAAGATGGTGGGCAAGGCCTGCGGCGTGGCGGGCGTGCGCCCCGGCACCTACTGCGAGCCGCGCATGACCACCGTGGGTTCCCAGGACACCACCGGCCCCATGACCCGCGACGAACTCAAGGACCTGGCCTGCCTGGGCTTCCAGGCAGACCTGGTGATGCAGTCGTTCTGCCATACGGCGGCGTATCCCAAGCCGGTGGATGTGCAGACCCATCACACCCTGCCGGACTTCATCATGAACCGTGCTGGCGTGGCCCTGCGCCCGGGGGATGGCATCATCCACTCCTGGCTGAACCGCATGCTGCTGCCCGATACCGTGGGCACCGGCGGCGACTCCCACACCCGTTTCCCCATCGGCATCTCCTTCCCGGCCGGTTCCGGTCTGGTGGCCTTTGCCGCCGCCACGGGTGTGATGCCCCTGGACATGCCCGAGTCGGTTCTGGTGCGTTTCAAGGGTGAGCGCCAGCCGGGCATCACCCTGCGTGACCTGGTGCATGCCATCCCCCATGCGGCCATCCAGCAGGGTCTGCTCACGGTGGAGAAGAAGGGCAAGAAGAACGTCTTCTCCGGTCGGGTGCTGGAGATCGAAGGGCTGGACGACCTCACGGTCGAGCAGGCCTTTGAGCTCTCCGACGCCTCCGCCGAGCGTTCTGCCGGTGGCTGCACCATCAGCCTGTCCGAGGAGCGGGTGGCCGAGTACCTGCGCTCCAACGTGACCATGATGCGCTGGATGGTGGCCAATGGCTATGGTGATCCGCGCACCCTGGAGCGTCGCGCCAAGGCCATGGAAGACTGGCTGGCTGATCCGAAACTGATGCGTGCCGATAAGGATGCCGAATATGCAGCAGTGATCGAGATCGATCTGAACGCGATCAAGGAGCCCATCCTGTGTGCCCCGAACGATCCGGATGACGCCCGTCTGCTATCCGAAGTGGCCGGTGGGAATATCGATGAGGTGTTTATCGGTTCCTGCATGACCAACATCGGTCACTTCCGTGCCGCCGGCAAGCTGCTGGAGAAGTTCCAGGGTGGTCAGTTGCCCACTCGCCTGTGGCTGTCACCGCCGACGCGGATGGATCAGCGCCAGCTCACCGAAGAGGGGTATTACGGCATCTACGGTCGTTCCGGTGCCCGCATGGAAATGCCGGGTTGCTCCCTGTGCATGGGCAATCAGGCCCGTGTGGCCCCGGGGGCGAAGGTGGTCTCCACCTCCACCCGTAACTTCCCCAATCGTTTGGGGGATGGTGCGGATGTGTTCCTCGCCTCGGCCGAGGTGGCCGCAGTGGCCGCAGTGCTGGGTCGTCTGCCTACGCCGCAGGAATACCTCGAGTATGCCGCCGATCTGAACACCATGGCGGGCGAGGTGTATCGCTATCTCAACTTTGATCAGTTGCCGGAGTATGAGGAAGCCGCGCGCAAGGTGATTTCCATCGCCGCAGCGTAACCCGGCATCGCCCCTCTCCCCTCAGGGGGGCGGGGGTGCAAACCGTAATAGCCCCTCTCCCCCTGGGGGAGAGGGGTTGGGGTGAGGGGGATGAGTTGGCAATATGCCTGCCGCGGGGGGGGGCCCCCCCCCCCCCCCCCCCCCCCCCCGCCGGGGGGGGGGGGGGGGGGGGGGGGGGGGGGGGCCCCCCCCCCCC
>NZ_JAJNAN010000071.1:0-9806 GCF_022227565.1 Ectothiorhodospira sp. 9100 | reverse complement strand
TAACCTGCTCGAGTTGAAGTGGACAGGTTTCATTGGTTCACATCAGCCACCCGCGTACACTGCAGATGACCGCCCGACCTTGCGTGAGCCCCAGCCGAATGCGGTGCGGGCGTCTTGCCAGGGCCTGTCCTTCGGATCGAATCAGGGGCATCGAATGAGCCACGCCAAACCCAACCTGCCCACGAAGATCTGTGTGGTCTGCGGCCGCCCGTTTGCCTGGCGGCGCAAGTGGGTCCGAGTCTGGGATGAGGTGCGCTATTGTTCCGAGCGCTGTTGTCGGCAACGGGGATCGGTCGGTGCGGGCAGGGGGCCGGCATGACCACCTTGCGTCTGGTACTCGGTGATCAACTCAACGCATCGCACCCCTGGTTTCGCCAACCGGAAGACGGTTGCGTTGTGGTGATGATGGAGATCCGCAGCGAGACCGACTACGTGGTCCATCACGCGCAGAAGGTGCTGGCCATCTTCGCGGCCATGCGCCGCTTCGCCGAGGCCCTGCAGGCTGCCGGCCACCGTGTTCACTACCTGCGCATTGGCGACCCTGGGAATCGGCAGGGCTTCGCCGCCAATCTCCAGTGGCTGGCCGCGCACTACCAGGCGACCCGGTTCGAGCGCATGGAGGCCGATGAATGGCGCGTGGAACGGCTGCTTGATGAGGCCTCAGCCCGGCTCGGTCTGCCCACCACGGTGGTGGATGCGGCGCATTTTCTTTCCGAGCGGGGTGCACTGGCCCAGGTCTTCAGCGAGCGGGTGCCACGCCTGGAGTATTTCTATCGTGACATGCGCCGCCGCCATGGCATATTGCTGGATGACCACCAGAAGCCGGTGGGTGGGCGCTGGAACTTCGACGCCGACAACCGGGCCCGCTGGCCGGGGGAACCTCCTGCCCCGGACTGGCCATGGATACCCACGGATGTCTCGGCACTTTGGCAGGAGATCGTTGCCGCCGGAGTGCGCACCCTGGGGGAGCCTGGTGCCGATGCGCTGGGCTGGCCGTTGACCCGATCCCAGGCGCGCGCGGGGTTGCAGGTGTTCATCAAACAGGCCTTGCCGCATTTTGGTCGTTTTCAGGATGCTATGAGCACCCGGGAGCCGTTGCTGTTCCATTCGGGGCTTTCGTTCGCCCTCAATACCAAGATGCTGCATCCACGGGAGGTGATCGATGCGGCGCTGGAGGCCTTTGAGGCAGGCGCGGTGGATATCGCTGCCTGCGAGGGATTTGTGCGCCAGATCCTCGGTTGGCGCGAATACGTGCGAGGCGTCTACTGGGGGCGCATGCCGGACTATGCGCAGACCAACGCCCTGGATGCCCGCCGGCCCTTGCCCCGCTGGTACTGGATCGGCGAGACCGACATGGCCTGTCTGCGTCATGCCATTGGGCAGTCCCTGCGCCTGGCCTATGCACACCACATCCAGCGGCTGATGATCACCGGCAACTTCGCGTTGCTCGCGGGGGGTGACCCGGACGCGGTGGATGCCTGGTATCTGGGGATTTACATCGATGCCTTCGAATGGGTGGAGATGCCCAATACCCGCGGCATGAGCCAGTACGCCGACGGCGGCCTGGTGGCTAGCAAACCCTATGCCGCCTCGGCCAGCTACATCAAGCGCCAATCCGACTACTGCAAGGGCTGCCGGTACGCGGCGACCCGCCGCCATGGCCCCGATGCCTGCCCATTCAATGCGCTCTACTGGGATTTCATGCTCCGCCACGAGGCAGATTTTGCCGCGAACCCGCGCATGGCCATGCCCTACCGCGCCTGGCAGCGCATGGACGAGTCCGAGCGCGATGCCACGCTGACCCATGCCCGTTACTTGCTTGAGTGGCTGGACACGTTGTGAGCGCTTACGCGCTGAGTGGCTATGCAATGCGGGATGACCACGGCGAGGATCTGCTCGTGCTGACGCGGGCCTTGTCGACTTTGGCGATCACTGAGGACTGCTTTGATCGTCTGTTCGCGGCGGACCCGCTAGAGGTTGGCGCCGGTGAGCGCGGCACCCCTTGCGCTCCGCTTACAGCCCCTTCCACAGGCCAGACTGCTCCCAATCTTGTGCCCAGGCAATGATCCGGCTGGCCTCCATGGGCTTGGCAATGCCAAACCCCTGTACGATCGGACATCCCATTTTCATCAGGACACGCGCCTGGTTATCCGTTTCCACCCCTTCCGCTATCGCTTCCAGCTGGAACGAGATGGCGAGGCTGACCACGCTCTCCACAATGCTGAAATCTTCAGGATTTTGCAGCATGGTGCCGACAAAGCTCTTATCGAGCTTCAATGTGTCCAGGGACAGGCGCCGCAGATGCACCAGCGATGAATAGCCGGTACCGAAGTCATCCAGAGCAAATCGCACGCCCAGGTTGCGGCAGTCACGCATGGCCTGTGCCGCGCGTTGCCAGTCTTCCACGGCGGCGCTTTCCAGGATTTCAATTTCCAGGTCACCCGGAGCCAGGCGAGGATACTCCTGAAGCTTCTCCTCCAGACGCCGGGCGAATCCAGGTTGCAGCAGATGTGTTGCCGATACGTTGATGCTGACGGGGATGCTCTTTCCCAGGCTCCGCCAGGTATCCATCTGACGCAAAGCCTCGGTCAGCACCCAGTCACCCAGCTGGAACTCCAGGTCCGTCCCGGCGGTCTGCGGCAGGAAGGCGTCAGGGGACAGGAGTCCCCTGTCCGGGTGGTACCATCGGATAAGGGCTTCGGCACCCCTGACCCAGCCGCTTTTGAGATCCACCTTGGGTTGGTAGAACAAGGCGAACTCTTCCTGCTCAATGCCTCGCAGGATGCGCTGACGTTCATCACGAAGTGCTTGAACTGCCTGAGTCTGCGAAACATCAAATACGGAGAAGGTCCCTCTGCCTGTCTGTTTGGCTGCACACATGGCCTGATGGGAGTGTCGTAGCATGGTGTCTGCATCGTCTCCCTGGCTGGAGAGCACAACCCCCATGCTGGCCGTCAGGCCCAGACGCTGGAGTTCATCATCCAGCGTCTGGGGCAGGCTGGATTGCATTTTTTGCGTGAGGCATCGGATCTGGTCAATCCCGGGCTGTAGTTGAGCCACGACAACGAACTCGTCTCCACCGAGGCGGGCGACCATGTCGCCCTTGCGAAGGCAGGATTTCAACTGCTCCGCCACCCTGCGCAGGATTCGATCCCCTGCTTCGTGGCCAACACGTTCGTTGACCTGAATGAAATCATCCAGGTCCAGGGTGATCACTGCCAGGTGGAGTCCCTCTCGCTGGCAGTGAGCCAGTGAGCGGTTCAGGTGTTCCATCAGTAGATGGCGGTTGGCCAGTCCCGTCAATGGATCGTAATGGGCGAGAAAGGCGATACGCTCCTCGGTACGCCTTTTGTCGGTCAGGTCACTGAGGACAGCCACATAGTCCATTTGACCATCCTCCCCGGGTACCTGGCTGATGGTGGTCCACTGGGGATACTCTTCGCCATTTCTGCGTCGATTCCAGATCTCCCCCTGCCAGGTACCGGCGTGAATGATGTCTCGCCACATGGCCTGGTAGAAATCCGGTGTATGTCGGCCCGACTGGAGCAGGCGAGGGTTGTGCCCGAGGACCTCCGGGGCGGTATAACCGGTAATCTGCGTGAACGCCCGGTTCACGGATAGGATGCTGGCTTGCGAGTCAGTGATGATGATGCCTTCCTGAGCGTTATCCATCGCCCTGGCTATACGGGCCAGATCGCGCGTTCGGGATTCCAGTTCAGCCTGGGCACGTTTGACGGGTGTCAGGTCCGTGTGTGCTCCCAGCATTCTCACCGGTCGTCCTTGATCATCCCGAATGGCCATACCCCGACAGCGAATCCAGAGCGTCGAGCCATCGCGGTGCGTGTAGCGGATAATCTGATCAAAGGGGTGTTCGGGGTTGGCAAAATGCTCTTCAAGCGCTTGATGGACGACCTTCAGATCTTCCGGGTCTACCAGGGATTGCCACTCCCGGGCCAGCGGCTGTTTGGTGGCTGGATCCTGCCCCAGCATGGTCCAGAAGCCATCGCTCATCCATTCATGATCCGGGTGTTCAATATCCCAGAACCAGATCCCGTCCAGCGTGGCTTTCTGAAGAAAATCAAAGCTCCGAGCATCCTTGCGGATGAGTTCGTAGAGTTCCTGTTTCAGGTAATGGTCAGGCACGTCCATGCCTGTCATTCCCCGCCCGTGTCCAAGGGTTGAGATGGGCGGCTCTCGGAGACGGTGATTGCGGGCTCAGAAACTGGACGGAATGGGCTATCATCTTGCGTCAGTGCCCCGAAAACTTGGGTTTGTGTTTCAAGCGAGGTTCTCTTGTCCAGGGTGATACCCAGTCCGACCGTTGATTTCACCCATCAGAACCACCGGTTCAGGTTGGATGCGGAGGGCGTACAGCAGTTCGAACACCATCGAGAGGAACTCATTCGCTTCTCCAGCCATCGTATCACGGCTCGGTTTCCGGAATTCTACGCCGACGGCGGGGCGTTCGGATCAGACCGATGCCGTGAAGAGCTGACCTTTTTACTGGAGTTTATCCGTCCGGCACTGGTTTTTGGCATCCATGAACCCCTGGAAGACTGCCTGCAGTGGCTATCGTCCCTCCTGCTCCGGCGAGGTTTGTCGACTGGCGTTGTCTTTCATGCCTTACAGGAAATGGAGGGTTGCCTGTCGCGCTATCTTTGCGCGGACAATCGGGCGAGGATGAGCGAACTTTTCGCCCATGCTGCTCGTGTTCTGGAGAATGCCAATACCTCGGGTGTTATTGAAGCATCCAAAGTGACCGTGGATCCGGTCGCCGATCAGGTCATGCAGGCACTGATTGCTGGCGACCGCCGCACCGCCACAGCACTCCTGGAAGAGGCGATGGACAGGGGCGATACCCTGATCGAGGCTGAGCATGAGTTGTTGCAACCGGCTCTGTATGAGGTTGGCAAGGAGTGGCATGCCAATCGCCTCACGGTAGCCGAGGAGCATCTGGCCAGCTCCATCGCACAGGATGTGATGGCTCAACTGCTGCTCAGCCGACCCTCATCCACCTCGAACGGGATGCGGTCATTGTTTGCGGCCCCTCCCGGCAATCGGCATGTCATTGGTTTGCGGATGATTGCAGATGCGTTTGAGATGTCGGGCTGGTCCGTGCAGTTTCTGGGAGCGGATGTGCCTCGAAACTCCCTGTTGGGGCAAGTTCGCCGATTCGACCCCCATCTTGTGGGGCTGACGGTCTCGTTGCCTCGTCATCTCTGGGCCGTGCGTGAATTGATTGAGGAGATTCGCCAACACCAGGTGGGGCTGCAACCCCTGATCCTGGTGGGTGGTAACCTGATCAACAGGGTGCCCTCCCTGGCCATGGTCATCGGTGCGGATCTCTGGGCCGCCAACGCCCGTGATGCCCTGAAACTGGTGGGCGATGTCCAGGTATGGGGGTGCTGAGCACCGGTCTTGAACAATCATCCCGATGAGCCACGCCTGTTGTTTCCCACCCCTAATCGCTGATCACCACCTGATTTGAGGCAGATTATTCCCCCGGTGAGGGAGTCGGGACGGTGGCAGGGTGTGGGTGGGCTCTGTGGGGAGATGTCCAGATTGATTCACCGGGACTGGTAGACTGGGGCGTGCCAGGGCATGATTTGAGGCCTACCCAGTCGAAGTCCGGCGCGTCCTCTGCAAGGCAGATGTAGACCAGCCTCGCCAGTTCGCGGCAATGGCCGAAGCCCGCCAGGAATGAGATTGACAGCCAGACGATGACGGGGCATAAAGCACGCGTGATCGGTTCCATCCTTTCCCGGGATGGAGGCAAGAGGGAACGCGGTGGGGTGTCTTGATACCGAATCCGCGGCTGTCCCCGCAACTGTGAGCGGCGAGTCCGGCTGAAGATGCCACTGGAGCGATCCGGGAAGGCCAGCCAGGGCGGTGAACTGCGAGCCAGGAGACCTGCCGGTTATGCGCATGCCCTTGGGCGTGCGGTCATCTGGACGCCGGGGAAACGCGTCTGGCATGGGCTCGTCTTTCTGTTGCCGCGCTCCCGCCAAATCTCCCCGTCCGTCTTTTCCAAGCGTGGCGCGAGCGCTGCACGCTGCACGATCGAAAGAGGACGTACATGCCCCTTCGCACAACCCTTCTTGCGGCAGTTGCCGCCGCCGCCCTGCCGATAACGGCATCGGCACATTTCCTGCTGAGTTACACCGAACAGGCTGTGATCGAGACGCCCGGCGAAATCCCGGTCAAGCTGATCTTCTGGCATCCCTTCGACAATGGATATGTAATGGATCTCGCCATGCCGCGCGAGTTCTACATGATCCACAACGGCGAGCGCACCGACCTTATTGATACGCTACAGCCCGCGCCTTTCCAGGGCGTCGAGAATACGGGCGAAGCCTTCATTGGCTCTGTCCCGATCCGCCGGTCGGGCGACTACGTTCTGGTGACCGTGCCCGAGCCCTATTACGAGGACTCCGAGGACATCTATATCCAGCAGATCACGCGCGTTTTTCTGAACCGCAACGGCCTGCCCACGGATTGGGACGGCATCATGGGCCTGCCAGCCGAGATCCAGCCGCTGAACCGCCCCTACAACGTGTTGGTGGGTTCAACCTTCACGGGCCGGGTTCTGTCGGAGGGCGCGCCTGTCGCAGATGCCGAGATCGAGATCGAATACATGGCGTCCGAGCCCGAAATTGCGGGCGGCACCACAACAGAGCCCACCGTCACCCCGCCCGCGGGCGGCACGCTGGTCGCGATCAGTGATGCCAACGGGTATTTCACCTTCGGCATTCCGACCGCCGGCTGGTGGGGCTTTGCGGCACTTGGTGCAGGTACCGAAACCGAGTTCGACGGCAAGGAATTGTCCCAGGACGCGGTGATCTGGATCCACGCGACCGAGCTGGAGTAAGGTTATGCATATCGTCGACGGGGCGCTTGCTAACGAGGTTGTCATAGGCGGCGCCGTGCTTGCCGTGGGCGGGATCGCGCTGGGGCTTCGGCAGCTGACGCTCGAAAAGATCCCGGCGGCGGGTGTGCTGTCGGCCGCGTTTTTCGTAGCCTCTCTCATCCACGTACCGATCGGCCCGTCGTCGGTGCATCTGGTCCTCAATGGCCTGGCCGGGCTTATCCTCGGCTGGGCCGCCTTTCCCGCGCTTTTCGTGGGGCTGCTGTTGCAGGCCGTCTTCTTTGGCTTCGGTGGCCTGACGGTACTGGGCATCAACACGCTGAACATCGCGCTCCCCGCCGTGCTGGCGGGGATCATCTTCGGCCCACTGATCGCGCGTGCCACGCCGGTGGTGGGCGCGGTCTGGGCAGGGGTCGGCGGGGCTTTCGCCATCGCCGCCACGACACTTCTGGTGGCGATATGTCTTGTGATGTCCGGCGATGCATTCGTGCCCGCCGCGAAGTTCGTCTTCTTCGCCCATATCCCGGTGATGGTCATCGAGGCGCTGCTGTGCGCCGCTGCAGTATATCTCGCGCGTCAGGTCAAACCAGACCTCTTCGACACGATAAAAGGAACATGGGCATGATCCGCAGGTTTTTCCTCGCGCTTGCGCTTGTTGCCCTGCCCGTGGCAGGGCTGGCCCACAACGTCATCTCCTCCGTCTTCCCGGCCGGCAGCGACATCGAGGGCGAGATCGGCTTTTCCAACGGCGAGATGGCGGTCGATTTGCTGGTGGAGGTCTTCGACGCCGGAGGGATCAAACTGGGCGAGACCATGACCGACCAGGATGGTTTTTTCCTCTATACCCCCACCGAGGCTGTGACCCATGTCTTCCGGGCCGATCTGAGCGCGGGCCATGTCGCGGAGATGAGAATGCCGGCTGCAGACGTCGCTGCCATCATGGGCGTCGCAGCGTCGGAGCCCGACCCTGTGCCTGAGGGGACGCCCGAGGAACTTGACGCAGGCACAGTCACCATTGCCGCTCTGACGGACGAAGAACGCGCCGCCATCGCCGAGATTGTGCGGCGGGAGATGCACCCGCTCAGACAAGAGATTATGGCCTACAAGAACCACAACGATTTCCAGTCGATCCTTGGCGGGATCGGCTATATCGTCGGCCTCTTCGGGCTGGGCTTCTACCTTGCGGCCCGCCGCAGGCTGGCAGCCTGACCCATGGCGCACGTGCTGTCGCCACAGCAGGCCGCGCTGTGTCCGACCGGGGAGGTTCCCGGCTGGCTTGAGTCGGTCGATCCGCGTTTGCGGATCGTGGTAGCAAGTGTCTATGCCATCGCCGTCGTTGCCGGTTCGCGGCTGGACGTGCTGGCGCTCGCCTTCGTGTTCTCTATGGTGCTACTGCTCGCCGCGCACCTGCCGCTGCGGCAGACGCTGACACGAATGGCGGCCATGGACGGCTTTATCCTGTTCATGCTTGTGATCCTGCCCTTTTCGGTCTCCGGCGACCCGGTTTTCACCATCTGGGGTCTGACCGCCAGTTGGCAGGGGATCGCGCTTGCGGTCGAAATCGCGCTGACGGCCAATGCCGTCGTGCTGGCGCTGCTGGTCCTTGTGGGCACCATGGAACCGGTCACGCTCGGGTATGCCCTTCATGCGCTCAAGATGCCCGAGAAACTGGTCCACCTGCTGATGTTCTCGATCCGCTATATCGGCGTTCTGCGCGAGGAATACCTGCGCCTGCGCACCGCGATGAAAGTGCGCGGTTTCCGGCCCGGCACGAACTGGCACACCTATCGCAGCTTCGGCTACCTCGTCGGCATGATGCTGGTGCGCGCTGTCGAACGCTCCGAACGCATTCTTGGCGCCATGAAGTGCCGGGGCTTTTCGGGGCGGATAGTCCTTTTGCAGCAGGTCAGCTTTACCCGATCGGACGCCGCCTTCGTTGCCATCGCGCTTATCGCGACCTCAGCGCTCGTTGCGCTGGAGTTTCTCGCGTGACGCAAATCGACCTTCGCGGCATCCACTTTGCCTATCCGGGCGCAGAGCCGGTGCTGCGCGACGCCTCACTGGTGCTCGCTCCGGGCGAACGGCTCTCGTTGATCGGGCCGAACGGTGCGGGCAAGTCCACGCTGCTCAAGATCGTGGTGGGGCTTCTGAGGCCGGACGCGGGAGAGGTACGCATCTTGGGTGCATTGCGGAAGGCCGAGGCGGATTTCGAGGATGTCCGCCGCCGGGTCGGTCTCGTCTTCCAGGATGCCGATGATCAGCTCTTCTGTCCGACAGTCGCCGAGGACATCGCCTTTGGCCCGCTCAATCTTGGCCGAGGCCGAGACGAGGCGCTGGCCATCGTCGACGATGTGTTGGCAAGGTTGGATCTGATGCACCTTCGCAACCGCATCACCCATCACCTTTCGGGTGGAGAAAAGCGCCTGATCACACTCGCGACGGTTCTTGCAATGGACCCCGAGGTGCTGTTGCTGGACGAGCCAACCAACGCGCTCGATCAGGAAAACTGGGCGCGGCTTGTCGCGATCCTGAACGCGTTGCCTCAGTCGGTCCTGCTGGTTTCGCACGATCCGGCATTCCGCGAGGCGGTCGCTCCGCGCGCCGTGATGCTGAGCGGCGGAAGCCTCAAGGCGGCCTGATTGCGTAGAATATCGAGGATCACAGATCCTTCAGCCTTGATGGCGTGATCTACGAAACTCTTCTTGTCCGGGTCAAGCAGCAAGTCAAGGTGATAGCACCGTGGGAGCCGCTCACGGTGGCGAAAGGCGGAGTGCATGGAGCTGAAGCGCGGTGCCGCACTTCTTCGCGGGCAGGCCTGTCCCTGTCTGTTGTACGCAGGCATTGGTTTACCAGCGAGATTCCGTCCTATACTGCGGTCATGCCTCGCTTCTTCAACAACGCCGGTCCCACGGTCCCTGCCGATCACTATGCCATTGATCCT
>NZ_JAJNAN010000070.1:0-9831 GCF_022227565.1 Ectothiorhodospira sp. 9100 | reverse complement strand
TGTCTGTAGCTGACTTGGTTCTTTCACGTTAGCGCGGGTGTGCCACGCGCCTTGATCCAGATCACCATGTGGTGTCCGGGGGACCCGGATACTGGTCAAGCAAACATCAATAACCTTATAAACATCAGGAGGAAGCATGAGCGACGTCAAAGGTTGTGACCTGCCGGAGGATCTGCTCTACAGCATCGAGAACAATGTCTGGGTCCGCCAGGAGTCCGATGGCACCGCCACCATCGGCCTAACCTCGTATGCCGGTTCCCTGGCCGGGCAGGTGGTGTCCTACACCCCCAAGAAGGTGGGCAAGGCCGTGAAGAAGGACAAGTCCTGCGCCACGGTGGAATCCGGTAAGTGGGTGGGCCCTGCCAAATCCCCCATCGGTGGCGAGGTAGCTGCGGTGAACGATGCCGTTTCCGCCAACCCCGGCCTGATCAATGACGACCCTTATGGCGAGGGCTGGCTGGTGAAGATCACGCCCGACAACTGGGATGGTGACTCGGCCGCCTTGAAGACCGGCAGCGATGCCATTGATGCCTTCAAGGCCAAGATGGAAGCAGATGGCTTCAAGGGTTGCTGAAGGCCCGCTGGCCCCCGGGGTGGGCTGACCGGTCCGCACCGATGTCCAGCCCCGATGGCTCCCCTCGCCAAGAGGACGCCCCGAGGCTTTCCGTGACCCGGCATCTCCCCTAACTCTCATGCATCTCGGCGGTGAAGCACCCCCGATGATGAAAGATACATTACGAGCCCCTCTCCCCTCAGGGGAGAGGGGGTGGGGTGAGGGGCGAGGGCCGGTACAGTGCCTCCCCCACCCCCTCATCCCCAGCCCTTCTCCCCCAAGGGGGAGAAGGAAGCTTCCGTAGCTGAACCTGGGTGCTTTCACGTTAACAAGGACCTCAAAAGGAACCCCATGAGCCTCTTCAGCGACACCTCTCCGAGTCACTGGGAAGATCTCGTGCGCCACGTGGAACCCCTGGAGGATATCCCGCTGGATGCGGATCTGGTGAGGACCCTTGAGGCAGAGAATGAACCCCGGTTCCGTGGCCGTGGTCACCCGGTGGACCTTTACACCCCCACCTTCAAGAGCTACCAGACCTCCGAGATCAGCAGCTGCGGCAAGAACGCCTGGCCGGCGGTGTCCATCACCGGGCCCGACTGCAAGCTGCGCTGTGATCACTGCAAGGCCAAGCTGCTGGAACCCATGATTCCGGCCCGCACCCCCGAGGCCCTGTGGCGCGTGGTGAACGACATCGTTGAACAGGGCGGGGAGGGCATGTTGCTCACCGGCGGCTCCAACCACCGCAACGAGGTGGAGTACGGCCCCTTCTACGACACCATCCGCCGCATCAAGGACGACTTCCCCGGCTTTCGCATCGCCCTGCACACCGCCCTGGTGGACGATGAGGCCGCCCGGTGCATGGAGCAGGCCGGTATCGATGCGGCCATGATGGACGTGATCGGCGCCCAGGAGACCATCACCCAGGTGTATCACCTCAAGCGCACGGTGGCGGATTTCGAGGCCACCCTGGAGGCCCTGGTGAACACCCGCATGAAGGTGGTCCCCCACATCGTCATGGGCCTGCACTATGGCCGGTTCCTGGGGGAATGGGAGGCCCTGAACATGATCCAGCGGCATCGCCCCGATGCGGTGGTGCTGGTGGTGGTCATGCCCTTCTACGCTCCCGACAGCAAACCCTTCGCCATCCCCCGCGCAGTGGATGTGGGGCACTTCTTCCACGATGCGCGCCGTTCACTGAGGGATCTGCCGCTGCTGCTGGGTTGTGCCCGTCCGGCAGGGCAGGTGAAGGGTGAAATGGATGCCTACGCGGTGATGGCCGGCATCGATGGCCTGGCCCATCCCGCTGATGGGGTGGTGGAGCTGGCGGCCCGCCTGGGACGTCGCGTGCGGGTGATCCCCTCCTGCTGTTCCATGGCCGTGGGGGAGGAACTCATGGCCCTGGATGGCGGGCGTGAGGCCCTGGAGATCGATCTGGAGGCCATCGTGGCCGATGAGCGGGCACGACGGCGGCAACGGGGGATACCGGGCATGGGGCCCGGCGGCATCCCCGTGATCATGGAACATGTGGCCCCCAGGGCCTGAATGCTGTTTGGATCTGAATGTTGGTTGGAGAGGCATGATGCGTGATGAACACACCCTGCGGGTTCTGGATACGGGCCTGCGTCGGGCCGCCGAGAACCTGGCCCTGAACCGCTCCCTGCTGGAGTGCCACCAGGAAGGGCATTCCCCCCATACCCTGCGCTTTTTGCGATTCGAACCCTCGGCCCTGGTGGGCTTTCACCAGAACGTGGATCAGGAACTGCTCACCGAGGTCTGCCGCGCCGAGGGCATCGACATCCAGCGCCGCATCACCGGCGGCGGCGCCATCTATTTCGATCCCACCCAGATCGGCTGGGAACTCTACGTGGACAAGCGCTTCGTGGGCTCGGCGAACATGGAAAAGATTGCCGGGCGCATCTGCCGCGCGGCGGCCCGGGGCATCAGCCGCCTGGGGGTGGATGCCCAGTTCCGCCCCCGCAACGACATCGAAGTGGATGGCCGCAAGGTATCCGGCACCGGCGGGGCCTTTGATGGGGATTCCATCATGTACCAGGGCACCCTGCTGATCGATTTCGACGTGGAGCGCATGCTGCGGGTGCTGCGCATCCCCGCCGAAAAGCTCTCCCACAAGGCCATCGCCTCGGCCCGGGACCGGGTGGCCAACCTGAGCGAACTGCTGGGCGAGACGCCATCGCTTGAGGTGATCCAGCGCTCCCTGGCCGAGGCCTTTGCCGAGACCTTCAACGTGACCCTGGCCCCGGCCGAAGGCATGGATGCCGTGGAGCAGGCCCGTTTCGAGCAGGCGCTCAAGGAGATCGACAGCGATGAATGGATCTACCAGCGCAACCGGCCAGCGGTGGACTCACCCCTGCTGGAGGCAGTGCACCGGGCGCCCGGCGGCCTCATGCGGGCCGGGCTGACCCTGGATCGGGAACGGGGACGCATTGGCCAGGTGTGGATCACCGGCGACTTCTTCACCAACCCCCGGCGCATGCTGGTGGACCTGGAGGCGGCCCTGCGTGGCATCGCCGTGGTGGATCTGGAACGCACCCTCCACGACTTCTTCGACGACTACCCGGTGGAGATGCTCATGCTCACCCGGGATGATTTCATCCGCGTACTGCGTCTGGCCCTGGATTCCGATGACGCCGCGCCCGCCAAGAGTGACCACCCCACCCATGCGGTCGGTTGACGTCCTGGTGGTGGGCCTGGGGCCGGCCGGGGGGAGTGCCGCCCGGGTGGCCGCCAGTCAGCGCCTGTCGGTGCTGGGGATCGATCGGCGGACCGAGATCGGCGAGCCCGTACAATGCGCCGAGTTCATCCCCCTGCCCATGGGTAGCTATGCCCGGTCCCCCGGTGTGTTCTCCCAGCCCATCGATCGCATGACCACGCTGCTGCCCTCCGGCACCTGCCGGGAGTCGGATTTTCCGGGGATCATGATTAACCGGGCTGCCTTCGATCAGACCATTGCCGACCGTGCAAGGGAACAGGGGGCCACCCTCTGGACCGATACCGCGCTGCTGGATGTGGACCCCAAGGTCCGCACGGCCCGGATCCGGCATGAGGGCCGCGAACACACAGTGGCCTTCCGTTCGCTGGTGGCGGCCGATGGCCCCCACTCCACGGTGGCCGCCCGACTGGGCTGGCCCGTCCTGCACACCGTGCAGACACGCCAGTACACCGTGCCCCTGAAACACGCCCGGAACGACACCGTCATCTGGCTCTCTCCCGATTATCCTGGCGGCTATGCCTGGCTGTTCCCCCGCGGGGAGCAGGCCAACCTGGGCCTGGGGATGGACAAGACCTTGGCGCCGGACCTGAAGACCCCGCTGGACACCCTGCACCGGGACCTGGTAGAGGCCGGCTGGGTGGGCGAGGACATCCTGCGCCGCACCGGCGGGGCCATCCCCGTGGGGGGGCTACGCCCGCAGGTGTGCCACGGCCCGGTGATCTTCGCTGGCGATGCGGCGGGCCTCACCCACCCCATCACCGGCGGTGGCATCGCCCCGGCGGTGGCATCCGGCGAGCTGGCGGGGGAGGCCATCGTGGCCTGGTTGCGAGGGGATGAGGATGCCCTGGATGAGTATCAGGAAGACCTGCGGGACCGCTACGGCCCCAGCCTGGACCGGGCCGTGACCCGGCGCCGCGAGCTGGCCCGGATCTGGGATCAACCCCAGGCCCATGAGGACGCCGTGCATCGACGCGGCTGGATTGCCTTTGGCGAATACTTCAACGACCCGGTCAGCCCCTGAGCGACACGGATCCGTGAGACACGCGTGCGGGCCTGGCACCGCACCAGAGGAGGAGACAACCATGAGCACACCGGAGAGCGTCGCCGCCGAGACGGTGAACTTCTATCGGCCCGATCCCTACATCAAGACCCCGGACATGCGCTCGCCTGACTATGTGCAGATGTCGACGGCCGCGGCCATCACCCTGGGGCTGGTGCGAGGCTGGATGCACCGCACCGACTGCACCCACTGCCTGAACCTGCTGGTCACCTATCCCGAGGGCTGTCGTGCCAACTGCAGCTACTGCGGCCTGGCCCGTCACCGGGAGGAATCCCAGGACTATGCGGACCGCAACTTCATCCGCGTGGACTGGCCCACCGCCCGTTACGAGGACGTGATCCAGCGGGTGCGGGACGGTGCGGATCGTGGGCGTTTCGAGCGCATGTGCATCTCCATGATCACCCACCCGGATTCCGACGCCGACACCCTCACCCTGCTCAAGCGCTGGGTGGAGGCCGTGCCCGACATCCCCGCCTCGATCCTCTCCAACCCCACCTCCATGTCCCGGGAGGATCTGGTGCAGCTCAAGGAGGCCGGTGCCCAGATCTTCACCGTGGCCCTGGATGCGGCCACACCACAGATCTTCGAACACACCCGGGGCGCCACGGTGGACAGCCCGCACCGCTGGGACAAGTACTGGGAGACCCTGGAGTGGGCCGCCGAGATCTATGGTCCCAAGCGCTTTGGTGTACACCTGATCTGCGGCATGGGCGAGACCGAGCAGGAGATGCTGGAAGTGTGTCAGCGGGTGCGCGACATGGGTGGGCACAACCACCTGTTTGCCTTCTTCCCCGAGCAGGGCTCGCTGATGGAGGACTGGTCCCCGGTGCCCCGGGCCCAGTGGCGTCGGGTGCAGTTGGCCCGTTACATCATCGACTACCTGGATGGCCGGGTGGAGGACATGCGCTTCAACGCCGCCGGCGAGGTGGTGGAATACGGCCTGGAACCGGCGGAGCTGGAGGCCCTGATCAATGAAGGCACGCCCTTCAGGACCTCCGGCTGCCCGGGGCGCTCGGACCAGGACACCGTCTCGGCCTGCACCCGCCCCTATGGCGACTCCAGCCCCACGGACATCATGTCATTCCCGTTTGCCCTCAATGAGCGGGACGTGGCGGTGGTGCGTCGGCAGATGGCCGGGGAGTCCGTGGGCACCTTCGATCACGACGCGGACTGAAGCGCCGGCCCCGGGAGGCCCGATGAAGAAGATCGACATCACCAATGTCAGTGACCTGCGCAACCAGCTCAACCGCTACCGGCGGGGCAAGAAGTTCGACATCCACCAGTTCAACCAAGTGGCCCGACTGGCCTGGCTGGGCAAGGTGCTGATGCAGCCCCTGGACCCGGAGGATGAGACCTGCACGGCCTTCCTGGTTTATGTGGAGCACCCGGACGAGCTGGTGGCCCATTGTCTGAGCCCCGATGAAGACCTGGTGGGCCAGATGCACATCGTGGATGGTCAGCAGGCGCAGGCCCTGATCCAGATCCTCAAGCTGGGGGTGGAGGAGCGCGCCAAGCTCTACGATGACCTGTCCCGGTCCGATTTCTACTTCCGCTACTTCTCCTGAGGCGCCATGTCAGCCCAAGACCCCTCCGACACGCCCCAGGCCCCCACCATCGAGGCCCGCATGGAGCGGCGCTTCATCGTCATGACCACCCGGGAGGGGTTTTTAAACGCCCTGGAGCCGGTGACGCCGGCGGGCTGGACCCGGGTGACGGTCACGGAGCTGGACGATATCGGCCCCTGGAACGACATCCTGCTGCACCGCTTCATGCTCCTGGACCTGGATGATCCGGGGGCGTTTGATCCCCTGGATGTCATCCAGACCCTGCGCATGGAGTACCAGATCAATCTGCCGGTCTTCTGCCTGGGCGGGGATGCGGACCTGCAAGGGGAGATGCGTCTGTCCCGGGCCGACCGGTTCTTCACCGAGGCCGAGCTGCTGGAGATGCTGCCCCGGTTCTTCGAACTCTACGGCTGGGGGCGCTGAGCCTCAGCCCACCCAGGCGTGTTCCGTGGTATCGATGCGGATGTCCTGACTGAAGGTTTCGCCGTTGCCCTCCACGCTGAGGGTGCCCACCCGGGTGCCGGCGGTGTCGTAATGGAAGCGGCAGTCAAAGGTGCCGGGCATCGGGATCTCCGTCTCGCAGAGGGTCTTGCCCTCGGCCACAAAACGGGCCTTGGCGCGGCCACTGCCATTCAATACGGCCTGCAGGCGAAACTCCTTGCCCACCGGGCGGCGATAAAACTCCGGGTCGCGATTGGGGTTGTACTGCAGGTTGTTGAGCTTGACGAGCTTGACCAGTGCCATCGGGTTCCCCGGTGTTGTCCTGTTTAAGGTTATCAGTATATAACCAAGTATCCATGCATCGTCCATAGCCCGGGAACCTCGTGACCGAAAAAAATCATCTCATCCCCGGTGCCGCCACCCGCGCCGCCACCCAGGCCTACGCCGAGGCCCACCAGAGTGCCGGCCGTGTGGCCGAGGGCCATTACAGCGACTTCCCCCGCGAACACCTGCAGCTATCCAGCCTGGGCGTGGGCAGCTTTGGCGGCGAGCCCAGCCCGGCGGTGGACGCCCGCATCAGCGCCGTGGTGGCCCGGGCCCTGACCCATGGCATCAACGTGATCGACACCGGCGCCCACTATCGCTACGGCCGCTCCCTGGCGGCCGTGGGCGCCGGAGTACGCACCGCCCTGGAGGCCGGTGTGCCCCGGGAGGCCATGTTCCTGGTCTCCAAGGGGGGCTTTCTCACCCTGCGCGGCGGCCCACCCAAGGACATGGCCCAGTGGTTCGAGCAGGAGATTACCGCCCAGGGGTTGGGCAGCCGGGAGCAACTGGCCAAGGGCGCCCACCTGCTCACCCCCGAATACCTGAACTACCAACTGGAACTCTCCCGCCATCTCATGGGCGTGGACACCCTGGACGCCTTCCTGGTGGACCAGCCCGAGGTGCACATCCCCGAGCGAGGCAAGGAGGCTACCCTGCAGCGGCTGGAGCCCGTATTCGAGATGCTGGAGCGCGCCGTACAGGAAGGCCGCATCCGCCGCTACGGTATCACCAGCTTCGAGAGCTTCCGCGTGGAGACCGACGCCCCCCTGTTCCTCTCCCTCACCTCGCTCGTAGGCCTGGCCGAACGCGCCGCCCACACCGTCACCGGCAACCCCCAGGCCCGGCACCACTTCAAGCTCGTGATGATGCCCTTCAACCAGGTGATGCTGGAAGGCTTCACCCGCTTCAACACCGCCACCGGCCAGGGCAACGTGGCCTCACCCATCCAGGCCGCCCATCAGCTCCAGCTTTACGTGATGGCGTCGCACTCGCTGCTCAAGGGGCATCTGGCCTCGCAGTCCGTGGACACGGTTGCGCGTGCCTTGGCGGATCTGCCCAATCCTGTCCAGAGGGCACTGCAGTTCAATCGATCGACGCCTGGGGTGGGGACGAGCCTGACAGGCATCAGCACGCCGGAGCATCTGGAGGATGTGCTGGCGGTGGCGGGGTTGCCGGTGATGGCGAGGCAGGCTTATTTGGGGATGTTTGAGAGGGTGGGGGAGTGAGTGAGTGGGTACGTCCAGTGAAGAATGACCCGTGGCAAGACCTACCGAATGTGGTCTTGGCCAGTGCGGGTTCATATGTGCACACACGGACTCTTCCAGCAGACGTTGATCGGACATGCTGCGCACGGCAGAAAACGCTTATATATTATGTTTCATGAAAATCTGAGGTAAACAAAATGAGCACGAAAGAGTTGTTAGACGAGGCGATGAAACTAAAACCAGAAGAGCGGTTCACCTTGGTTGAAGGACTGATAAAGAGCTTGGATGAGCCGGATAAGAAGCTCGATGAAATATGGGCTGAAGAATCGGAAAAGAGACTTAAGGCCTACCGGGAGGGAAAGCTGAAAGGCATCCCGATGGAAGAAATATTTAAGGAAGAATGATGCGCGTTATATTCACTACAATCGCGACTCAGGAACTGGAAGATGCTGTACGTTATTATGAGCTCGAGTATTCAGGGCTTGGACACAGATTCAAGGATGAAGTAAGAAAGGCCGCATTGCGAATCGCCGAGTATCCTCAAGCGTGGTCCATAGAGCGGGGTGATGTAAGGAAATGTCTCCTGCACAAGTTTCCATACAAGTTGATGTACTCCGTAGAAGAATACCATATTCTTGTCATCGCAGTAGCTCACCAACACCGGAAACCAGACTACTGGGTTGGTAGAGATGAAAAATAAACAGCCCATTTTGCCGACGCCAAAAAGCGGCGGGGCTGATGCAAAGCGTTTGTCGCCCACATGCTGGGCAAACTGCGCTAGAGCTACGTTTACGCCGTCCGATCGCTGGCTGCGTATTTTGGTCGTTCTCCGGCGCTGCTTTCGATGCTGGAGCTGCAACAGTATTTCAAGGTGCTCGCGGTGGACCGGAAGCTCTCTGCCTCCACTTGCCGCCTACACTTGCATGGTATTCGATTTCTCTTCCAGCAGGTGCTTCATCGAAAGGACTTTGATGACGTCAAGTTGATTGTGCCCAAGCGGCCACAACGGATCCCCCCATTACTCACCCGCGCCGAGGTGGCGCGGATCATCGCTGCATGTGACAACCCCAAGCACAGGATGCTGCTGGAACTGTGTTATGGGTGTGGTCTGCGGGTGAGTGAAGTGATCTCCGTGCGTGTCCCGGATATTGATGGAGAACGGCGGCTCCTGAGGGTGGAGCAGGGCAAAGGAAGCAAGGACCGTGCGGTGACGATCAGCCCCTTGCTATTGGATTCCTTGCGGCGCTATTGGCGGTGCGCCCGCCCGCGTTTCTGGCTGTTTCCACACGCGTTCAGGCCAGAGCAGCACATTGGCGTGAGTTGCGCTCAGCGCATGTTTGGGCAGTGCCGTCGCCGAGCGGGAGTCAACAAGCCGGTGGGTATTCACGGCCTGCGGCACGCCTATGCCACACATCAGTTGGAGAATGGGGTGGCGGTGCATGATCTGCAGCGCCTGCTGGGGCACGGGCACCTGCAGACGACGCTGCGGTATATCCACTGGATCCCCCGTGATCAACGGGGTGCCACCGGCGGTGTGGATCTGATGGCGGGATTGCCGGAGGTGCGTCATGCCTGAGCGCGCAACGATACAGGAGATTCTCAACCGATTCCTGGTGGCAGATGGTCTGGATTACCGCCGGCGCAAAGTCTGTGGGAATCTGCAGGCCTGCCGTACCGAGCGCCTGGGTGGTCTGCAGCTTCGCTGTGACCAGTGCGATACCGAGCAGCACTGGTATCACAGTTGCCGGGATCGTCATTGCCCTCAATGCCAGAATCGTGCGACTCAGGCGTGGTGCGAGCGCCAACACAGGCAGATGCTGCCGGTCACATACTACCATCTGGTATTCACGCTCCCGCATGAACTCAATGTTTGGGTGCAGCTGCATCCAAGGGAAATCCACCGGCTTTTGTTCCAGTCGGTCTGGTCCACGCTCAAGGCCTTCGGGCAGGAT
>NZ_JAJNAN010000007.1:0-93805 GCF_022227565.1 Ectothiorhodospira sp. 9100 | reverse complement strand
TGTGGGCGATGCTCAACGTTGGCGTTGAGTAGGTGCCTCCTCGGCTTATGCATCCGTCTCCCCTATAATGCTGGATAAATCATCAGTATTCCTGGAGGCACCCATGCCCGTTTCCCTGCTGGGCCGCGCGGGCCCCGGCCAGCCATTGGCGATTCCCCTGTTCCTGGAGCGCGTGTCCGCGGGATTCCCATCGCCAGCTGCGGATTTCGTGGAGCAGGCTCTGGACCTCAACGAGCTGTGCATCCAGCGCCCGGCGGCCACCTTCTTTGTCCGGGTGGCGGGGGAATCCATGATTGAGGCCGGCATCCAGCCAGAGGATGTGCTGGTGGTGGATCGATCACTTAAGGCCCGGCACGGGGACATCGTGATCGCCAGCGTTCACGGCGAGATGACCGTCAAGGTGCTGGAGCTGCGGCCCCGTGTGCGTTTGGTGCCCCGTCATCCGGACTATGCCCCCATCGAGGTCAGCGAGGACTCGGATTTCGAGGTCTTTGGTGTGGTGACAGGGGTCGTGCGCCGGCTTGCGCGCCAACCGTGAGCCGGGTTGGCATGTTTGCTCTCGTGGACTGCAACCACTTCTATGCCGCCTGCGAGCAACTGTTTCGCCCGGATTTGCGCGGTCGTGCGGTGGTGGTCCTGAGCAACAACGATGGGTGCGTGGTGGCTCGCTCCCCGCAGGCCAAGGCCCTTGGTATTGCCATGGGCGTGCCGGCATTTCAGATCCGCTCGCTGCTCAGGCGACACCAGGTGGCGGTCTTCTCGTCCAACTATGCCCTGTATGCGGATCTGTCTGCGCGGGTCATGCAGACGCTGGAAGGGTTGGCACCGCAGGTGGAGGTCTATTCCATCGATGAGGCCTTCCTGGACCTGGATGGCCTGCAACACCGGGATCTGGAGGCCTTCGGACACGAGGTTCGGGAGACTGTCCAACAGTGGACCGGGATCCGCACCTGCGTGGGTATCGCGCCCACCAAGACCCTGAGCAAGCTGGCCAACGCCATGGCCAAGCGGGATCCAGGGACCGGGGGTGTAGTGGTACTGAGCGATATTCGTCAACAACTGGCCGTCTTCTCGATGCTGCCGGTGTCGAAGGTCTGGGGCGTTGGGCGGCGGCTGGAGGCCCGCTTGCAGGCCCTGGGTATCCACACGGTCGCACAGCTGGCCCAGAGCGATCCGGGGTGGATCCGGCAGCATTTTTCCGTGGTCCTGGAGCGCACGGTGCGGGAACTGCGCGGGGAGGCCTGTCTGGAATTCGCCCCTGATAGCGAAGCACGCCAGCAGATCCTTTGTTCTCGCTCCTTCGGCGAGCAGATCACCTGCAAGCATCGGATGCGCGAGGCTGTGAGCACCTATGTGGCCCGTGCTGCCGAGAAGCTGCGCCAGAACGACCGCCTGGCCCGTCAGGTGAGCGTGTTCATCCAGACCCCGCTGTATCGCGATGATCTGCCCCGGTACGCCCGCACCGCCACCGGAACCCTGGTCGAGCCCAGCCGGGATACCCGGGATCTGAACCGTCTGGCGCTGACCGTGCTGGACGAGCTTTGGCGAGACGGGTTTGCCTATGCCAAGGCCGGGGTGATGTTGAGCGACCTGTACGCCCCCGGTCAGTGGCAGACCGACCTGTTTGCTCAGCCACGCGACACCCAGCGCAGTGATGCACTGATGCAGGTGATGGATCAAATCAACGGGCAGGGCAGGGGGCGGGTATGGCTGGCCGGTCAGGGTATTCACCAGCCCTGGGTGATGAAGCGCGGACGACTCTCACCCGCTTACACCACGTGTTGGAGCGATCTGCTGCGCGTTTATTGACATCCAGGACGCGCAGCTCGATGTGCGAAAACAGCAACTTGGGCGGCTGCTCCGGGGCCTCTCGCCCGAGCAGGGGTCAGAAAGACGTTCTTTTTTTGTCAGCGTCTGCTTGTGGCGCTCTTAGCACCCTACTTCATCGGCATTGCGAGGGATCAACTGCATCCGTTGCGCGAGTCCAGCTGATTGACCTTTTGCAAATAGGTCTTCTTTCCATTCGTGATACCCTCCGCCGCGCCATAGGTGCCTGCCGGGATTTTCTCCTCCGGTGGGTTAAACGGGAAGACCGGTTCAATCGTCCGATGATGATCAAGCCGGCGCTGCCCCCGCAACGGTAGGTGGGTGGTTGCAGACCCTGATGAGCCACTGCGAAGTCCTCGTCCTCCAACGGCGGGTTTCGTGGGAAGGTGGACTGCGACCTTGAGGCATCGATGCCTCAGACCCACAAGCCCGGATACCGGCCTATGGCGTACCCGAGTACCGCGGGGCGCGGCAAGCCGGGGTGGGCGCCGAGTGCGCGACACCGTTATGTGGTTGTGTCCTGCCTGATACTGCCTGCCTTGCTGACTCCCCGCGGCCCATGGACCTTCCATGCGCGCACGGGGTCGTGCGCGCCCAGGAGTCAGCTTCAATGAGTGATCGAACCCTGATGACGGCGCTGATGAGCAGTGCCACGACCTTGTCCTTGCTTGTTGCCGGGTCTACAGCATCCGCCGAGGATTCTGCATATACCCTCCCGAAGATGACCGTGACGGCTGCCACCCGCACTGAGCGTAGGGTCGAACGCACGCCGGCCAGTACGCAGGTCATCTCCGGCGAGGCGGTCCGGCGCAGCGGGGCGACCATGCTTGACGAGGTGTTACGGGCCGAGTCGAGCCTCTTCACCGGCTCGGATGGCAACGCCTTTTCCATACGCGGCGGCGGCCGGGCCGACATCATCTACCTGATCGACGGTCGCCGTGTTGCCGGCACGTCCGGTCGGGGCGGGGAGTTGAACCGCCTGCCGGTCAGTCACATTGAGCGGATCGAGATCGTCAAAGGACCGGGCAGCGTGGTGTACGGTGCCGATGCCCTTGCCGGCGTGATCAATATCATTACCCGACGTCCCAAGTCCGGGTTTGAGGGGGGCGTGGGGGCCCAGGTTGGAGTACCCGCCCATGCTGAGGGTGGTCAGCGTCGCCACGGTGCGTTGTATCTGGGGGGCGGTACGCCGGATACCCGAGTGCGCCTGTTTGCTGACGTCATGGAACGGGATGCCTATCATGAGCGGGCCACGGGAAACGTGGATGCCCGGCCGTTCGTTGATGTGGCCCCCTACGACTTTGATCGGGATCACCGGGAACAGGCAGACGTCTATAACCTTCGGGCCGGGGTGAACCACTGGGTGACAGACAATCTGCAGGTTGAGATCGAAGGCGGATGGATGCAGGAGGAGCGGCAGACACGGTTCCTGCACGATACGCCTCCTGTCTCTACCGGACTCGCGGAAAGTGGTGAAACCGTCAAGGCCGGCAGTTTCCCCGCCCGCCGCAGCGAAGACAGTGGCCGCCGGGATCTGGCGGCGAGCGCCGATTGGCTCGTTACCGACGCCCTGGAATTTCGGTATCAGATCTACGAGAGCCGGTTCAACCTGGATCGCTCCAACGCCTTTCTGGATCCAACGGGCTTTGGATTTGTCTCCTCATCCGAGAGCGAATTCGGCCCACGGGAGGTCACGTTTAAAGACCGGGTCAATGACTTGCTTGCCACTTGGCGGCCCGGTGCAGACCATACTGTACTGGCCGGCTTTGAGCACAAAAAGCAGATCTATCAGGACCACGAACCCCGGGCAGAGCCCAGGTTCAGTCAGTGGGTCGGCGGTGTTTTCCTGCAGCATGAATGGCAGGTGAACGATCGCCTGGATCTGGTCTATGGCGCACGACGTGATGAGACTTCCGCCGAGACGAATAGTACCTCCCTGCAGGTGGGCGGCGTTTACCGCTTTGCCCCGCAGGCGCGGTTGCGTTTGCAGTATGCCGAGGGTTTCAAACTACCTGAATTGCGGTCGTTCCATGTGGATACGCGTAACCCGCGGGGGATCCGGGTGCTGGGTGCCTCCGTGGTGGATGCGGCCGCTGGCAAGGACCGCCATGAATTGGATCCAGAGCGCAGCCGCAACGTCGAGATGGGTTTGTCCGGGGACGTGCCACTGACCGGAGCCACGGCTGCAGGTTATGACATCGGGCTGTTCTACACCGAGTATGAGGATCGTATTGCGCAGGTCGGTGGATCCGGCGACTACCGCACCTTCAAGAACCTGGACAGTGCACGCGCCCAGGGAGTTGATCTTGATCTTGGAATCATCTTCCGTCCAGACCTGGAACTGCGGCTATCAGCCACTTATCTGGACGCCATTGATCGCGGTACCCGGGAAAGACTCACCGAGGCGCCGAAGTGGATCGCGTTGGCCAAGGCTGTCTGGACGCCATCCAAAGCCCTGAAGTTGCAGCTGCGAAGCCGGTATGTGGATGAGATCCATATGGGCCAAGATGCATGGGATGATGCTTATACCCTCACAGGCCTTGATGTGCAGTACGCACCGGACACCTGGGGTGGGGTGGTACTCCACGGCGGGATCGACAATCTCTTCAATCGGGATAATCGCTCCTCGTTGTATGCGGACCCGGGGCAGTTTGTCCGGGTGGGGGTGAGGTACGACTTCGAATGAGTGTGTCAATGGTGAGTGTTGACGACCACAAGAGCGTACTGGTTCGGTGTCAGAACGAGGCCAGCCATTGCAGCAGTTCCTCGGGGTAGGGCAGTAGCCAGATCAACATTCCCAGGAGCATGCAGGCAGCGATGGAACCCAGTGGAAAGTCGGGCTGCAGGATCTTGAAGGCAGAGCCGAAGGAGCGCTTGATGCGGGCGTTGTTGATGTCAACGCTGTAGAGTTCGTCCAACAACAGGTGGATCACGAATCCTAGAAAGATGGCAACGCCCTGCAGCCAGACCACCAGGACATCGGCCATCAGACACTGCAAGCCCACGTAAACCCATCCCAGGCTCCAGCATAGACCGACCACGAGGCTGTGGCACAGCCCCCGGTGTCGGCTGAGGCGCTGGAAAAGCATGGCCAGGGGATAACGCACCACAAACCAGGCCAGCAGGGCCAGAGCCAAGATCTCACAGCCGATTGGCTCGATCTGGGGAAGCCAGTCCACCCGGTGATTGTAGGAAGCGGGCAGGAGTGCAATCACCGCGGTGGCAGCCACCAACGAGAGCGCCCCAAACAGGGCCCGCTGGGGGCGTCCGCCATCCACGTCGATGTCGGGCAGAAGGGTGCCGGCCACCAGAAAGAGCATCAGTCCCAGGGACTCCCACCCATCAAGTCGACCTGTGGCCAGGGTGGCCCCGGCCAGTCCTGTCGCGAACATTCCTGCGACACTTACATGCGTTGCGAAATTGGCCATTGAGTATTTGTTGTTATTAAAAATCACATTCATTCAGAATGTTATCACTAAAGCTGAATGAATGGACAGAGGTGATCAGAGAGGAGCAAGGCTTAAGCCAATGGCCGCGTCGTTTCACCGATTCGAAGGTATTGGGCTCCTTTCTCCCCTTGAAGCCCTGCTAAACTCCTCGCCCATGGATATTTTTGCCTGGGTTCTTGCCGTTGTACTGGTTGTTTTGGGCGTTGTCGGCCTGGTGCTGCCCGCGATTCCCGGGCCGTTGGTGTTGTTTCTCGGGCTCTGGGCGGCGGCCTGGGCAGAGAGTTTCGTGCACGTGGGGCTGGGCAGCTTGCTGGTGCTGGCGGGCATGGCGGGTCTGGCCTCGCTGGCCGATTTCGTGGCGGGCGCCTTTGGGGCCCATCGTTACGGGGCCTCGGGGCGCTCCGTGATCGGAGCCACGATCGGCGCCGTGGTGGGTCTGTTCTTTGGGTTGATCGGCCTGCTCCTGGGGCCGTTCATCGGCGCGGTGCTGGGGGAGTTGTCTGCCCGTCGGGATCTGCTGGCGGCAGGCCGGGCCGGTTGGGGTGCCACCCTGGGGCTCATCCTGGGCACGGCTGCCAAGGTGGCATTGGGCCTTGCCATGGTGGCTCTTTTTCTGGCGGTGCGATTCTTCTGACTGACTGGCCTCTAGTTTGCGGAGGGCTTCAACCGACGGTGCCAGCACCTGAATTGTTGGGCACCCTGAGCGAGATTCCAGGTGAGCAGCCCATTGGAGGCGGCCAGCAGGAGCAGGGCTGGCACGAACAAACCCGACCAGAACAACGCCCCCACAGTGCCGGTCAGGGCCAGCCAGTGCAGGTACAGTTGCCAGCGGGTGAGCTTGAGGGGGATCACCTCGTGCATGTTGGGGATGGGCGCGCGCAGGTTGCCGGTGCTCAGGCGCTGGTTGTTCAGGTGCAGCCACACCAGAAAGGGGACGATCTTGTAGAGCATGCCGTTGATGATGGACATGGCAAAGCCGGCCAGGAACAGCCAGACAGGCAGGAGCATCAGCGGGCCACGCGGGGGCCAGCCGGGCAGCAGGTGAGCCAGGGCCCACAGAGCGATGGCCGCCAGCAGGGCGATGAGCCCGGTGCGCCAGAAATACACAGTGACATCGGCGTTACGGCGGCGTCGGCGGGACTGCAGCCACAGGGTGACCACGGCAAAGGCCGCCAGGGCGATGGCCAGGGCCATGCCCATCAGCAGGGTTAGCCACTCCGGGAGGTGCAGCCATGCTGGCAAGGTCAACAGGACCAGCAGACTGAACACCACCGGGGCATAGCCACGGGCGAAGAGGCGGGGATATTCCGGGGTCATCTGGAACATGGGCACCACCTGATAGGCCACGGCGGCGATCAGCAGGGCGATCCACCCGAACAAGGCCCAGATCAGGTGAATGTTCGTCAGGTAGCGGGGCAGGGGCCACCCCTGGCCCAGATGGCCGCTGGCGAGCCAGCCGCCAAGCACCATGGCCATCAGCAAGGAGATCACCGCCAGCCAGAGTCCGGTGAGGGTTGGCCCCCGGGCCCGGCTGCGCGCCAGGCTGATCAGGGCACCCAGAATGAAAAGTGCCACGGCGCCCAACACCAGCATGCCTCCCAGCATCACGGCCCAATGAGCCTGAGTTGCCAGGCCAATTCCCAGAAACGGTGTGCCCAGGGCCAGCAGTCCATGGGTGACACGGCTGGTGAGCAGATCTTTGGGTAGCGGGGATCCTGCCACCACCGGGAGCAGTTGCTGCATGGCACCGAACATCACCATGGCCAGATAACCCAGGACCAGAATATGGGTGGCACCGATCAGGCCGGGCATCCAGCGGGAGAGCAGGGTCTGAGGGCCCAGCCAGAGCATCAGCAGTGCGAACAGCACGGCGAACAGGGGCGCCGTGATCATGAACTGCAACGGTACCCAAAGAGGTGGGGTGCGATCCAAAGACAGACGGGAAAGATTCATGGAGTGCCGGGCTCCGGGCCGTCGGCCCGCCAGATAAGGATCTCAAAGGGGACATCCGGCGGGGTGATCACCCGGTGGGCAAAACCCATGTCCGCCAGCATCGGGTAGAGGGGAAAGGGTTCGCGCCGGTGCTTCATGTGCAGCACATCCCCCGGGGCCAGGTCGGGCAGCCTGTCCAGCACCTGCTGCAGGGGCTCTGGAGGGGGTAGACCGCGAACGTCCAGGATGTAGGTGGTGCCCATGGGGTCAAGCCGGTTCCAGGGTGCGCACCTGGTCCATGAGATGGTCGCGCCCCGCGCTCAGGTGCTTGTCGGCCATGGGGTAGAGGATCTGTTCCTCCTTGACGTTGTGGAGCTGGATGAGCGTCATGAGGGTTTCGATGTTGCCCAGGCAGGGATCCACCGCCCGCCGGGCCAGTGTGTCCTGCACGTCAGTGAGCAGAGCGCGCATCTGATCGTGTTCCCGGCGCATGACCTCGGTGGGGCCGCCGCTGCTGCCCGTGAAGGTATCGATGGCAGGAAACAGCAAGGTCTCCTCGCGCTGCAGGTGACGCTCCAGGTCGTGATGGAAGCGTGCGCAGGCGGTTTCGGCGGCGGGCCAGTCCTGGTCAGCGACCGCGCTTTCCAGGGCGGCAAGGCGATGGTCGCAGTCGCGGTGGTCGTGGGTGAAAAAGTCCTGGATGGTCTGCATGGCGATGCCCCGTGGATGTGTCAGCAGGATGGCGTATCGTTACGTTAGCCAACCGCTGAGGTATTTGAACTTGACCCGGATCAAGGCGGCTGGTGGGGATCAATCAAATAATACAATAAGAATCATTATTGATTGCATTTGATTTCAGTTCGGGTAGAATCCAACGTGACTTTGCGCTTCCCTCCGGGGTGGATTCACCCTCGGAACCTTTTCATTCATTGTCCGTTCAATGGAGTTTCACATGAAAAAACACCTCATGATGGCCACCCTGGCCTCCGGTATGTTCCTGTTTTCCTCTGCTGCGCTGGCCGAGCGGGTGGAGCATTATGAAGGGGAGTCCGTCGACAGCCTGGAACAGGCAGTGGAAAACTTCGTGGAACACAATCGCAAGCTGGAGGCCACCTTGGCCGAAGACGAACTGACTCTGGAAGATGTGGCGTATATCCACGAACTGACTTATACGCTGGAAAATGCCCTGGAACGCATGAATCAGGATCTGTCAGCGCTGGCCGTTACCCTGGAAGAAGTGCATTTGGCATCGGAAGTGAATGACGTGGACAAGATTCGAGAAGAAGGTCGCAAATATCTGGAGGTGGCAGACAAGATCGTTGACTGATCATTGATCCCGGTACTTGCCCCTCCATCTCCCGGGAGGGGTAAGTACCTGAATCCGTGACGAAATCTCGCCTTGAGCAGTCGCCGCGCCGGATTCTCACCGCCCATGCGGGGCTGGCACTGATTGGCGAGGCGATTGCGGCATCCCGCCTGGATCAGGCGGTGAAGTCGATGGGATCTTACCGGGGCGCCGACCATGGTCAGGCGCTCAGCACCTACCTGGGGTTGCTCACCCTGGGCAAAAGCGACTTTGAAGCCGCCGAGGGAGTCCGCAAGGATCCATTCTTTCTGTCCTGCATGGGCTTGAAGCGCGGCCTGTCGGCAGCGCGCTTGCGTCAACGGATGGATGCCTCGGCCATGGGCTATGCCCGCGCCCTGGATCGGGCCAACCTGACCTTCCTTCAGTAGGCGAAGGACCCAGTGACGCCGTTGTCCTGCGGCCACGTGGCGCTGGATCTGGACCTGTTGCCCAGGACAACTCGGGCACCCACAAGGAAGGCGTGGGCTACTGCGGGGCGGCGCTGTAGTGGTGCCAGGTCTGTTTCATGAAGGTGGGCATGCGGGCACCGTAGGCAGGGAGTTAAAGGGGAGGGTCAGATATCGTGGAGGATTGTCGCGAGTCTCTGACCCGGCAGCCCTTGACCTTGGTCAATCCTGCTGGGTAGCAAGGCGGGGCTCTCCTTCGGGCCAATAAACCGGGCGGGTCTTGTCACTCGTTGCGCCGCGACGGGAATAAGATGTCCGCCAGGGTGGGCGATGTGCGGGTCGCGCCCACGATCACCGTGCGTATCAGCGGCTGCTCCCGGCCGTTACAACCTGTACCTGGGCGCCGGCTTTGACGGCTCGCGGCTCAACCGACTGGCGCTGGATAACGCCAACGAGGCCGACATCCTGGAATACCTGGATGGGGCCTTAAGCCACGTCCTGCTCAGTTCCGCTCCAGTGCCAGGGCCACCCCCTGGCCACCACCAATGGGAAAAGGGGTCTGTCCCCTTTATTTCTCGGGGGCAGGGGGCATGTCGTTGGTGGAACGCACGCAATTCTTGCCTGCTCGTTTGGCCAGATAGACGCTGTCGTCCGCCAGTTTGATGAGGTCATCCGGGTCTTTCATGGCTGGGCTGCGCACGGCGACGCCAATGCTGGCGCTACCCTGCCAGGCATCATGGCCCGTGGGGACCCTCAGGGCGGCCACCGCATCCTTGATCTGCTCGGCGATGTGCATGGCGCCCTGATACGGGGTGGCCGGGCAGAGGACCAGAAACTCATCGCCGCCCAGCCGGCAGACGATGTCATCGTTGCGAAGCGCGTGCTGCAAGGTCCTGGCCAGTTCGATCAGTACCCGATCACCGGCCTCATGACCGTGGGTATCATTCACTTCCTTGAAGTGATCCGCGTCGATCATCATGCAGGCCAGGGGTTTCCCCAATCGGTCGGACTCTTCCCACAGGGCCTCCAGGTGCTGCATGGCGTGGCGCCGGTTGGGCAGGCCGGTGAGCACATCCGTGCGCGACAGCACTTCCAGCTGGCGATTGGCCTCCGAGAGTTCAAGGGTGCGGGCGGCCACCCGGGCCTCGAGGGACTGATTGAGGTGATCCAGTTGTCGGTTGCGTTCCGATACCTGGGCAAACAGGTGGCTTACGGCTGTCAGCAACGGTTCGACGTATTCATGGCTGGTCTTTTCAACGTCGGCATAGGCCGCTTCAGGGGCGGCGCCCTCGCGTATGGCCTCGATCTGCCGGGCCATGTGCTGATCCTGGCCCAGAATGTGGAAGGCCAACCAGTGGACCAGATAGTCAAGAAGATGTTTGCCAGCCAGGGGGTTGTCTTGAATGAGGGACTCATGCAGCCGGGTGACTTCCTCGAGAAAGTCGCGGTGCATCTGGATATGGGCATCCACATGGCGAGTATCAAGGTTCATGGTCACCATCAGCCCTTCCTCTTCCCTGAAATGGTAGTCGGCGTAATCTACCAACTGTCCGTAGAGTGTTTCCAGGTCCTCACGATGAATCTTGTTGGTTCCCAGCAAGTTACCCAGGCGGTTGATGAGTTCGACCAGGTGTTGATGCTGCTCATCGACGGCCGACAGGCCGGTAACAAAGTTGGCGTTCCACTGGAATGCGCGCATGGGAAGGGGCCCCCTTTAATGGAACCGGAGCGCTGCTGGAAAGACGCGCTGGAGGAAGATCAACCGAATACCATCTTGCATGATACATTCTCCAGCGCATGATCTGTATCGGCGATGCAACTCACCGGCGAATCAGGTCGATGACACAGGGGGCGCTGAGGAATGGAAGGTGCGCGCAAAGGCCGTTCGATGCAGGACGCCTACGCGAATGACAAAGGTCTGGAGGGGGATTGTTCGAGCTCATGGCTGAGCGCGACGGTACGGTGCGGGACGATCCCGTGGGGGCAGGGTGGTCAGATATTGCGAGGGGGGGGCTGTTCGGCCGGTAAGCCGAGCAGACACCGGGCGGGATGCGAATTGCACTGCCATCCCGCCCGGAGGCATGGGCGTCAGACGCTTAGGCCAGGTTTGCCTTGTCCGTCTGACCCTGTACTGCGACCTGCTCGGTCGTGTCGACCAGGGAGGCCGTGTGCATCCAGTTGAAGCGTTCGGTGCTCAGCAGGATGAAGTGGATCAGCAGAGCCAGCACGGCCAGGAATGCAAACAGGGCAACCAGCGCTCTGCGCGGATCGAACAGCAGCCAAGTACGCCACATATTGAAATCTCCTATATCGGAAAGAAACTGCTTTTAATGCTTCGCTAAAGGGACCGCTTGAGACTTGATTCGCCGTTCAGGCGAGAAGTCTTACCAAGCCACACCCCAGGGACGCCACATCCAGGCCAGAACGTGGGCTACAGCGGCAACGCCCAGAAAGCCCATCATGCTGGACATGAAGACCCCATGAAACTCCATGGCTTCTTCTTCGTTGAGCCCCGAGAGCGAACCTTTTGTTTCACCAACCATTTCAATACCCTCCAAGTGAGTCTTATTGGCAAATACCGCGGTGGCTCAACGCCATCACGTACGTCGATGTAGACACTACAACAGGATAAGTTCCAGGATCATGATCCAGCACAGGAAAAAAACCGAAATTTGGTTGAAGTCAGCTTCGTGAGGCCCTGGCGCGCAGGGGGCGTCAAGCCCACGAAGCCCGTGGTGTGAAGGTAACAGATCAGGGGGGCGGTATCCGGGGTCACGATGACGCCTTTCGGAGTGGACTCCGCGAAGACACAAAAAAAGCGGCCCGGTTGAACCGTAAGCCGCTAATTTTGTTGACACTTATTGGTGGGCGGTAGTGGGATCGAACCACTGACCCCTGCCGTGTGAAGGCAGTGCTCTACCGCTGAGCTAACCGCCCGATACGAAAGAAGCGCAGATTATAGGGAGGGCGGTGAGGGTCGTCAATACCTGTTTGTCAGGTCGGTGTCTCCAGGCCTGGCGAGGTGTCACGGCCGGTCGTCAGAGGGGGGACTCTGAGCACGTGCGGCGCCTCCTGAAGGGTGAAATCCAGGAAGGCCTGCCCTACTTGCGAGAAGCGTTTGCCCCGTGGATACACCACATACCAATGCCGACGGATGGGGAAGCCTTCCACATCCAGTACCACCAGTCGGTTCAACAATAACTCCATCTCCAGGGTGTGCATGGACAGTACGCCCAGGCCCATGCCCGCTTCTACCGCCTGCTTGATGGCCTCACTGCTATGCATCTGCTGTGCTGCGCGCAGTGCCACGCCGTGCTCGGCAAAGAAGCGTTCGGCGGCGCCCCGTGTTCCCGAGCCCTTCTCTCGCATCACGAAGCACTCCCCGGAGAGCTGGCTCAACGGGATGTTCCTTTCGCCGGCCAGTGGGTGATCCGGTGGGGCGATGATGACCAGGGGGTTGTCCATGAAAGGGTGGGCAATGGGCTCGGATGTGGGGGGCTGCCCCATGATGGCCAGGTCCATGGCGTTGATGGCCAGCAGGTTCAGTAGTTCTTCACGGTTGGTCACCTCCAGGGTGACCGAGACGCCCTGATGACGTTTGCAGAATGCAGCGATGAGGCGGGGCACGAAGTAGTTGGCGGTGCTGGCGGCGGCGATGGTCAGATGGCCGCGACGCAGGCCTTTCATCTCGTCCAGGACCATCTCCACTTCTGCCAGTTGCGCGGCGATGGCGCAGCTGTAGTGGTAGAGCTCGCGCCCTGCGTCGGTGAGATGGATGCGTTTGCCGATCTGCTCGAACAACGGCAGGCCCACATGCTCCTCAAGCTGCTTGATCTGCATGGAGACGGCAGGCTGCGTGAGATGGAGTTCCTCCGACGCGCGGGTATAGCTCAGATGTCGGGCAACGGCCTCGAAGGCCTTGAGCTGGCGGAAGGTGAAGTTCATCAATTCGCGTCAGAGGGGACTCGCCTCACCCCCTTCATACTCCACCGCGGTGCTTTCAAGCATGGCATCTTCTGCCTCCTTGTTCATCACGATGATGCTGATGCGCCGGTTGATGGGGTCGGCGGGGTCATCCTTGTTGAACAGGACCGTGGAGGCCAGGCCCGTCACGCGGCCCACCTTGTCACTTTCCATGCCGCCGGTCACCAGCGCTCGGCGGGCTGCGTTGGCCCGGTCTGCGGACAACTCCCAGTTAGTGTAGTTGGTCCTGGGGAAAGGGCGGGCGTCGGTATGTCCGGTGATGGTGACCCGATTGGGCACTTCGTTGATGATGGAGCCCAGTTCAGCAAGGATTGCCTGGGAGTAATCGCGCAGGCTATCGCTGCCAAGGTCAAACATGGGCCGGTTTTCGCGATCAACGATCTGTATCCGTAGCCCTTCGGGGGTGATGTCCAGCAACAACTGGTCCTTGAAGGGTTCCAGAGCCTGGCTCTTGTCCAATGCCTCTTCCAGTACCTCCATCAACGACTCAAGGCGCGCCTCATCCTGCTCCCGTGCCGTCTCTTCGGCACGATCCATGTCAATGGCCCCTTCAAAATCGATAATGGATGGCGAGGCACCGTCCCCCTCGGTGGGGTAGGGGGGTGTGGGGCTGATGCCCATGGCGGCCGATGGATTCTGAAAATACTCCGAAATGGCGGCCTTTTGCCGATCGTCGGTCATGCCCAGGATCCATAGCAACAGGAAAAACGCCATCATGGCGATGGCGAAGTCCGCGAAGGCGATTTTCCATGCGCCACCGTGGTGGCCGGTCTTCTTGACCACCCGCTTGATGACAATGGGTTGCTTTTTGTCTTCGGCCGCCATGTAGCCTTACTCCTTGGCGCCGCGGAGATGGGATTCCAGTTCCGCGAAGCTCGGGCGCAGGTCGGAGGCCATGGCCTTGCGCCCAAATTCCACCGCCACCTGCGGGCTATAGCCCTGCACGTTGGCCAGGATGCAGGCCTTGAGGCAGGCCAGGAACTTGGCCTCTTCCTCAGCCCGCCGCTCAAGGGCGGAGCTCATGGGGCCAACAAAGCCATAGGCAAGCAGGATACCGGTGAAGGTGCCAACCAGGGCGGCGGCAACGAGTGCGCCAATCTTGTCGATGGGGCCATCCAGGGCGCTCATGGTGTTCACGATCCCGAGTACTGCCGCAACGATACCAAAGGCCGGGAGGCCGTCGGCGACCCGGGCCACCGCATGGGAGGGTTCGGCCGCCTCCTCATGGTGGGTTTCCAGGTCGATATCCATGAGGTTGTCCAGTTCGAATGGATTCATGGCCCCGCTGACCACCAGGCGCATGTAATCGCAGATGAATTCCACCGCGTGGTGGTTCTTGGCAATGCGAGGGTATTTTTCAAACAGCGGGCTGCTTTCCGGCTCCTCGATGTCCGCCTCGATCGACATCAAGCCTTCCTTGCGGGCCTTGGAAAACATCTCGTACATGAGGCCGAGTAGTTGAAGATAATCGTCTTTCTTGTAGGTGGCCCCGCCCAGGAGTCTGGGGATGGACTTGAACACCTGGATGATCGTCTTCATGGGATTGGCGATGACAAAGGCGCCCAGCGCCGCCCCACAGATGATGATGAATTCGTAGGGCTGCCAGATGAGGATCAGCTGCCCACCGTGCAGGGACCAGCCACCTAGCACGGCGACGATCACGATGATTGAACCAATGATCAGATTCACGAGCCGCTATCCTCCGGGGTGGCGCGATGACTAGGGGGCTGGCTTGCCGACAAAAAACCACGCGATAATAGCGCAATCGAGACGCCCATCACACTCAACTGGGCTAAGGAGCCACATTAATGGACAAGCAATCGCTGGCGGACTGGGTGCACCACCTGGGTGACCGGGACCTGCCGCTGCTCCAGGGAACCCCCGTTCTCTTGTCCGTTGTGGAGGCCAACTCCCGGATGAGCATGCGAGCCGTGGGGCGTCTGGTGCAGCGGGATCCCGGGCTCGCCCTCAAGTTGATTCGGGTGGCCAATGGTGTGCCCCATCGTCATTTTCGTACCGAGGTGGTGTCCTTGGATGAAGCGGTGATGATGATCGGCACTGATGGGTTGAAACGGGTCATCCGCGAGACGGACAAGCTCCCGGATCTCCTCTCCGCGCAGGCCCAGTCGCATTACCGTTATCTGGCGGGGCGGGTAGCCTATGCGGCGATCCTTGCGGAGACCTGGGCAGAAAATCGCCACGATATGATCCCCTCTGAAGTGGGCCTGGCAGCGTTGCTGTACGACCTTGGGGAGTTGATCTGGACAATCCATGACGAGCGCCGCATGTCACGTTATATGGAATTGGTCCTGGACGGCCAGGTGCTGCCTCATGAAGCCGAGTATGTGGCCCTGGATGTCAGTCTGGAAACGGTGGGTCACGCCCTGGCAGAGCGTTGGCAGCTGCCGGCCATGGTGCGCGAATGCATGTGCCCTGCCAACGCGCGTCATGCCCGTGCCATGGGGGTGATGCTGGCCTCCAACCTGGCGCGGGATGCCATGGCCGCCTGGGACCATCCGGGGGTGGGGGGCAACCTGGAGCAGGCAGCCCGCTATCTGGATTGCAGCTCCGGGGAGCTGGCCGACTACATCAACGGCGCCACTGAGCATTTCAATACCCATGTGGATCTCTATGGCCTGGATCCCGTTCCCTTGCTGGACGAGGACAGGGTGAAGGCCTATCGCGAAGAGGGTGCCAGGCCGCCCGAGCCGGTATTTTGCCTCATGCCCCGCTCGGATCGGTTCGAGCAGGCACGCCGCCAACTGGCCTCCCATTCACTGCAGGACAGTGATCAGGTGCTGGATGTGCTGCTGAAGGGGTTGCACGAGGGCCTGGGGCTCAACCGGGCGGTATTTGCACGACTCAGCGACATTGGCGACACCTTGTCGGCTGAGCGCATGGAAGGTACGGATCACGAGCCAGCTTTCAATCGGTTCGAACTCAACCTGGCTGGGGGACACCTGATTGCGGTGATGATGAAGCGACCTTCGGCCTTCTGGTTGAACCCCTCCAATTGTGATGAGGTCTGGCCACGGGTGCCGCATTCCATGCGCACCCTGATCGGCGTGCGTGAGTTCTTCGCCCATTCAGTATTTGTGGGGGATCAGCCCTACGGTCTGATCTATGCCGACCGCCGTTCCGAAGCCTGTGCGCTGGATCGGCGGGCGCTGAAGGGATTCAAGGCGCTGGTCGAGTTGGCCAGTGCTCACCTGGAGTCGTTGCGACGGACAGGCCAGGGTTTCTGACGCTTCGGTGACCCGGGTGTCTACCGCCCGTAACGGCGTTCGATGTATTGTTCCACCAGCACCTGAAACTCCTCGGCGATGCGTTCGCCTTTAAGGGTGATCGTCTTTTCGCCGTCCTCGTAGACTGGTGCAATGGGGGTCTCCCCGGTCCCCGGCAGGCTGATGCCAATATTGGCGTGCTTGCTCTCACCGGGGCCATTCACCACGCAGCCCATCACCGCCACAGTCATCTCCTCCACGCCGGGATACTGTCGACTCCAATCGGGCATCTTGTGGCGGATGTAGTTCTGGATGTCCTGTGCCAGATGCTGGAAGTAATCGCTGGAGGTGCGGCCGCAACCGGGGCAGGCCACCACGGCTGGCAGGAATCGGCGCAGCTCCAGACTCTGCAGGATTTCCTGGGCCACAATGACTTCCTTGGTGCGTTCCGCGCCTGGCTCCGGTGTAAGCGAGACGCGGATGGTATCGCCGATGCCCTGCTGCAGCAGCACTGCCAGGCCGGCGGTGGAGGCGACAATCCCCTTCACGCCCATGCCGGCCTCGGTGAGGCCCAGGTGCAGGGGATAGTCGCAGCGCGATGCCAGATCCTTGTAGACACGGATCAGAGGTTGTACGCCGCTGACCTTGCAGGAGAGGATGATGTGGTCCCGGGGCAGGCCGATCTCCTCGGCCCGCGCCGCGCTGCCCAGCGCCGACTGGATCAAGGCCTCGCGATTGACGTCATGCATGCCCAGGGGCTGGGGTTGACGGGCGTTTTCGTCCATCATGCGGGCCAGCAGGTCCTGATCCAGGCTGCCCCAGTTCACACCGATGCGCACCGGCTTGTCATATTGGCAGGCCATTTCGATCATCTGCGCATACTGGGTATCGCGCTTGGCCCCGCGGCCCACGTTGCCCGGGTTGATGCGCAGCTTGGCCAGGGCCTCGGCGCAGGCGGGATACTTGCTCAGCAACTTGTGCCCATTGAAGTGAAAATCCCCCACCAGGGGGGTGTTCACCCCCAGGGCATCCAGGCGCTCGCGGATCCGGGGGACGGCATCGGCGGCCTCGTCGGTATTCACGGTAATGCGCACCAGTTCGGAGCCGGCCCGTGCCAGGTCGGCCACTTGCCGGGCGGTGGCGTCAACATCGGCGGTGTCGGTGTTGGTCATGGACTGAATGACCACTGGGGCGTCGCCGCCCACCGTGACATGGCCCACACGCACCGGAACGGTGGTGTGCCGACGGTACTCAGGATTGTTCGTCATCATGGCGTACGGTACTGGCAGATTGAGGTGACATAATGGTAGCAGGTTGCCCGCCTCCCTTGTACGGGCGTGGCTTGATCCTGCTGCGGTCAAACGGACATCGGGACGACTGAATGAACTTCACTTTCCTGCATGCGGCGGACCTGCATGTGGACAGTCCGCTCAAGGGGCTGGACCGCTATGACGGGGCGCCGGTGGAGCGCTTGCGCAACGCCACGCGTGAGGCCCTGGAGGGGTTGGTGGCCATGGCCCTGGATGCCCGGGTGGATTTCCTGCTGCTGGCCGGCGATATCTATGATCGGGACTGGCAGGATTTTCACACCGGCCTCTTCTTCCGCGAGCAGATGGTGCGTCTTGAACGGGGCGGGGTTCGGGTCTTCATGGTGCAGGGCAATCATGATGCCCAGGGGGTGATCAGTCGCCAGTTACCTCTGCCCGAAAACGTGATTGTGTTTTCCAGTCGAACGGTACAGACGGTACAGCTGGAAGATCTGCCCGTGGCCCTCCATGGGCGCAGCTTTCCTGATCGCGCGGTGGATGAGGACTGGGTGCCCGAATATCCGGCGCCGGTGACGGGTTGCTTCAATATCGGGCTGTTGCATACCAGTCTGAGTGGACGCGCAGGCCATGATCGCTATGCCCCTACCGAGGTGACGGCGCTGACGGCCAAGGGCTACGACTACTGGGCCCTGGGGCACGTGCACCATCGTGAGGTGGTGTGTGAAAGCCCGCGCATCGTTTTCCCAGGCAATTTGCAGGGCCGCCATGCCAACGAGATTGGCCCCAAGGGCTGCGATCTGGTGCGGGTGACCCCGGCGGGGATTCAGTCCGAATTCATGCCCCTGGATGTGGTGCGCTGGCATCGACTCGAACTGGATATCACTGATGTGGAGGATGTTGCTCACTTTGTGCGCCGGATCACGCGGGCACTGGATGAGGTGCTGGAAGGAGATCTGCAGCGTCTGCATGCGGTGCGTGTGCACCTGACCGGAACAAGTGCCCTGAGAGACCTGGAGGCACGTCAGCCGGGCACGCTGGAGGCACAGGTGCGTGCCGCTGCGCAGGATCTGGACGGACCCCAGGTATGGGTGGAGCAGGTGCGTGTGCGCCTGGCTCGCCCACTGGAGCGGACGCAGGTGGCAGCAAGGGATGACGCAGTGGGCGAGTTGCTGCGTCTGGTGGATGCAATGATGGAAAATCCGGACGAGGCGGCCCAGTTCCTTCAACAGCCGCTTGCGAGTCTCCTGGATAAACTCCCCAGCGAATTGGACCTTCTGGACGGGGTGGACCTGCGGGATGCCCAGCAGATGCGCGATCTGCTGCTGGATGCCGAATCCACTGTGCTGGCACGGCTGAGTGATGAAGGGCAGGGCGCATCGTGAAACTCATTCGGCTGGATCTTCAGGCCTTTGGGCCATTTACCGATACCCGGATCGTCTTTGGCGAAGCAGACGATGGGCAGGACGCCAATGGGCTTCACCTGATCCATGGCCCCAACGAGGCCGGCAAATCCTCAGCACTGCGAGCCATGACCGATCTGCGCTTTGGCATCCCCGAGCGCAGCCGAGACAACTTCGTTCATGATTTTAAACGGCTGCGCATTGCCGGGATGTTTGTGGATGCTCGGAGGCAGCCTGTCTATCTGGTGCGTCGCAAGGGGCGTGGTGTGACCCTGCACCGGCCGGATACGAAAGAGACCCCCCTGACCGATGCCCCCGCCGCCACGCCGGAGCAGGAGCAGCAACTCACCGGCGGGCTGACCCGAGAGGCATTCGAGGCCATGTTCGGTCTGGATCACCTGCGATTGCGCGAGGGTGGGAACCGTTTACTCAAGGGAGAGGGGGAATTGGGGTCTGCCCTGTTCGAGGCCAGTGCCGGTACCCGAGGTATCGCCAGCATTCTTGAGGCCCTGGATGCGGATGCCAAAGGCCTTTTCAGTCCACACTCGCGTGCCACCCAGGCCGTGATCAATGAGGCCCGAACGACCCTGGAGGCGCAGCGCAAAGTTCACAGGGAGGCGCTGACGCGACCTGCCCAGTGGCAGTCCCTGGAGCGCGCCCACCAGCAGGCTCTGGAAGAACTCACCACCCTGGAAACCCGGCGGGAGGAGGCCCAGCGCCATGAACGGGACCTGGCCGCCCTGCGCACCGTGGCGCCGCTCCTGGAAGAGTTGGACCGGTTGCGCAAGGAACTGACGTCACTGGACGCCATCCCCGATCTGGCGGCAGAGGCCCGCGAGGAACGCCTGGCTGCTCAGCAGGCCCGCAGCCGCGCCCAGCAGGATCTGCGGGATGCCGAGGCCCAATGGCAGGAATGCGAGCGCCGATTGCAGGCCCAGGTGATTGAAATGCCCTTGTTGGCGCATGCGGCCAGCATTGAGCGTTTGTCCGGGCGCCTGGAGACGGTGACCGAGGCCCGGGTGGAGCTGCATCGTCAACAGGCTCGCGTGGAGCAGTTGGATGTGCGTCTGGCTGAACAGGTCCATCGCTTGGGGAGCGAGGCCGATGTGAAGCGATTGCTGAAAAACCTGCCCTCAGCGGCGGATCGGGCCGGTCTGGAGGCTGATCTCAATGCGTTGGCAGTGATCGGACCTCGCCTGGAGGACCGCCGGGCTCGCCTCGAGGCGCTGGAGGCTGCCGAGCGGGAAGCCCGGGATGACGCGCTCGAACCCGAGGTGGCGGCCAGTGAAAATCTTGCACAGGCCTTGCATCAGGCCCGGGCTCTCGGAGAGATGACCACGGATGCCCAGGCCCTGGAACGGGATCAGGACGATCTGCGTAGCCAGGTGCAGCAGCATCTGATCGACCTGGGCCAGACGAATCTTCAGGCCGTGCGGGAAATTCAGCCCCTGATGCAGGCTCAGCTGGACGAAACCCGGGATGCCATGGATGCGGTGGACGATACCTTGCGGGGGCTGAAGGAGGAGGCGACCCGACTGCAGCGGGATAGGCAGGAACAATCCCGGCAACTGGAACAGCTGACAGCCGGGGGGCGGGTGGTGACCCTGGATACCCTGCGTGAGGCTCGGGCATGGCGCGATGCCTTGTGGTCGCGTCTGCGGCAGGTCTATGTGGCGGGTGAAGGAACGCCTGAGAGCGCAATCAATGATCTTGATCTCGCTCGTCCCTTGCCGGAAAGCTTCGAGGCGGCCCAGGTGCAGGCTGATCATCAGGCCGATCAGCTCAGGGAAAATGCCGGTCAAGCAGCCCGGATCCAGGAGTGTCAGAGCAGGCTCAAGGCGATGGAGGAACGCCACCAGGAGATCCAGGCCCAGCATATGCAGGGGGTGCGGGAGCATGAGGCATTGAGAGAGCAGTGGCGGGCGCGCCTGCATGCCCAGGGGTTGCCGGATCTGTCGCCCGATGCCCTGGGCCAATGGCAGGGGCGCCGCGAGGCCCTGCTGGAACTGTCAAGACGCCTGGAAAGGCTGGAGCGCGACAAGTCAGCACGCCATGAGCAGCGTCGACAGGCCGTTGAGGCATTGAGGCAGGCGTTGACTGCCGTGGGCGAGCGACCGGCTGGAACTGATCTTGCCACCCTGATCGAGCAGGCCGGCGCCTGGGAACGTCAGGCCACTGCCGCGCAGGGGCGTCGTCAGGAACGGGAACACCATGCAAGGCTGCGGCAAAAGGATCGGGCCGCATTGATTCGGGAAATCGAGGTCATGAAGCAGGAGTGGCAGGCCCGCTCCCGGTCCGTGGCAGCCTGGCATGATCGTCTCGGGCTGCCTGTGGAGGCGGTGCCGACGGCAGTGCGAGCACGCCTGGAGGAGTTGGATGCCCTGGAGGCTTTGCGTGTCGAGCGAGAGGATCTTCTCGCCGCTCAAGCACGTCAGCAGTCGCTGGTGCGTGATTTCCAGGATCAGGTGGCCACCCTGGCGGATTTGCTGGGTGAGCCACCGCCCGGTTCACCCGATGACTATACGGGGCAGCTACAGACAAGGCTGCGGGTTGCCCGGGAGCGGGATCATCAGCGGGCCATGGGGCTTCAGGAGCAGAGCGCGGCAGCCGCTTCCCGGGCCCGAGCCCGGGAAGCACTCGACATCCAGGCCGGAGTGCTTGAGACCCTGTGTCAGACCGCAGGGGTGGCCGTTGAGGAGGATCTGCCCGAGATCGAGGCCAGAGCGGATCGCAAGCGCCAGGTGCGCAGGGTACTGGAAGAGCGGCAGCGGCAGCTCACCCAGGCATCCAGCCAGTCAGAGGCGGAGCTGCGCAAGCGCCTTGAGGGGCTGGATGTAATCGCGATCGAGGCGGATCAGGCCCGTTGTCAGGCGGACATCGAGCGTCTGGGGCAGAGGGTTGCCGAGGCCCGCAGGGTGGAAGAGCGCACCCGTAGGGATCTGGAAGCCGTGGATACCTCCGATGAGGCAGCCCAGGCTCGGGAGGCAATGGAATCAGCTGCTGCGCGCATCCAGGGAGCCATCCGTCCCTGGATGCGCCTGCGGCTGGCCCATGCATTGCTTCAGGAGGCCCTCAAACACTTCCGTCAGCGTTCCCAGGCGCCCATGGTGGCGTCAGCCTCGAAGTATCTGGCACTGATGACGGGAGGGCGCTACACGCACCTGGAGGCCGACGAGTCCCAGGACGTGCCCGTACTGAAGGCCATGCGGGATGACGGCAATCTGATCGGCGTGGATGCCATGAGTGAGGGCACCCGGGACCAGCTTTACCTGGCATTGCGTCTGGCGGCCCTGGAGTTGCGGCGAGCCTCTCACCCCGGCATGCCGCTGATCCTCGATGATGTGCTCATGACTTCTGACGATGTTCGCGCCGGCCTGATCCTGCAGGCGTTGGCGCAGTTCGCCGGAGCGGGGCAGGTGATGCTGTTCACCCATCACAGACATTTGCTGGAGGTGGCCCGAGGGGCAGTGGATGCCCATGCTCTGCGCATCCATGAACTGGGGATGGAGCGTTGCGCGGGTTGACGTTCCCACAGCAAAGCCCGCATAATTCAACACCTTTTTGGCGCCCGTGCGCCAAACGTACCGAGCAATGGTGACCTGCACCGGTCCCCTCGCGACAACAAGCTGTGAACCCCGCCAGGCCCGGAAGGGAGCAACGGTAGCAGTGGACTTGGGCGCCGGGGTGTGGCTGGTGTGGGTTGCCACCCTTTCGAGGCCATGCCGGGCTTGGCACTCTTCAGCGACCCGTAACGAGATCCATGAGCTATCAGGTCCTGGCCCGCAAATGGCGTCCCCGCACCTTCGAACAACTGGTGGGTCAGCCCCATGTGGTGCGTGCCCTCTCCAACGCCCTGCGCAAAGACCGTCTTCATCACGCCTACCTGTTCACTGGCACCCGCGGCGTGGGCAAGACGACGATCGCCCGCGTTCTGGCCAAATGCCTCAACTGCGAGACGGGCATCACGGCTGAGCCCTGCGGTCAATGCAGCGCCTGCCGTGAGATCGACGAAGGCCGCTTTGTCGATCTGATCGAGGTGGATGCCGCCTCCCGCACTCGGGTGGAGGACACCCGGGATCTGCTGGAAAACGTGCCCTATGCGCCGACCCGTGGCCGCTTCAAGGTCTACCTGGTGGATGAGGTGCACATGCTCTCCACCCATAGTTTCAACGCCCTGCTCAAGACGCTGGAAGAGCCCCCGCCCCACGTCAAGTTCCTGCTGGCCACCACGGATCCGCAAAAGCTCCCGGTCACCGTGCTTTCCCGTTGCCTGCAGTTCAATCTCAAGGCCATGCCGCCGGAGATGATCCAGGGTCATCTGCTCCAGTTGCTGGAACGTGAAGGCATCGAGGCGGAGCCTGCTGCAGTGATGCAGGTGGCGCGTGCTGCCTCGGGCAGTATGCGTGACGCACTGAGCCTGCTGGATCAGGCCATTGGTTTTGGTGGCGGTGCGCTGCGCGAGGCCGAGGTGCTGGATATGCTCGGGGCGATCTCCCGGGATCATCTAAAGCGGCTTCTGCAGGCCCTGGCCGAGGGCGATGCCCGTGAGTTGTTGGCGGCGGTGGAGGCGCTCTCGGAGCAGGCCCCGGATTATGCGGCGGTACTGGGAGAGGTGATGACCCTGTTGCATCATCTGGCCCTCGTTCAGCAGGTGCCCGAGGTGGCGGACAGTCTGCCCGATGAGCCATCCATGCTCAGGGAACTGGCGGCGCGCCTGTCGCCCGAAGATGTTCAATTGTTCTACCAGGTGGCCCTGATCGGGCGCCGGGACCTGCCGTTGGCGCCGGAGCCCCGCGCCGGGATGGAAATGGTGTTGTTGCGCATGTTGGCGTTCCGGCCGGTGGAGGCCCAGCAGCCGAAGGCCGCGATCACTCAATCCCCCTCGTCCGCACCTGCTGGCGATCGCTCGACGCCGGCTCCAAAGGCCGCCCCCAGGCCTGCTGCGCCGCCTTCTGCCCCTTCCGCGCCCCCTGTGGACACTTCGGTTCCGGCTGCCGGGAGTGGGAATCTGGATTGGCCGCAACTGGCTGCCAGCCTCGGACTGGGGGGGATCCCGGGTCAGTTGGCCAGCCATTGCGCGCTGTTGCGTTACGAGGAGGGGGAGCTGGTCCTGGGTTTGGCACGCCAGCATGACAACTTCAGGACAACCAAGGCTCAGGACAAGCTGCAGGAAGCGCTACGCCGGCACTTGGGCGAAGAGGTGAAACTCACCATCCAGGTAGGCGATACCCAGGGGGAAACGCCGGCCGCCATGGCCGCGCGTCGGGAGTCCGACCGCCAGCGGGCGGCCGAGCAATCCATTGAAGAGGATCAGTGGGCGCAGGGGTTGAAAGATCAGTTTGATGCTGAGCTGATCCCGGGTTCCGTGCGGCCACGCGATCGGCAGTAATGCCCGACCCGCTCCAGATCATGAATTCGGGTTGGCGAGGATGTTTCATTGACCCCGAGGCGATACACTAGGCCTCTTGATTCCACTGACGTTTGTAAGGTGAAGATATGCTGAAAGGCGGACTTGGCAATTTGATGAAGCAGGCCCAGAAGATGCAGGAAGACATGGCCAAGGCTCAGGCCGAGCTGGCCGAGATGGAAGTGACCGGTGAGTCCGGTGGCGGCCTGGTGAACGTGATCATGACCGGCAAGCACGCCGTGCGCAAGGTCAGCATCGACCCCAGCCTGCTGGAAGATGACCGTGACATGCTCGAGGACCTGCTGACCGCCGCCATGAATGACGCCGTGCAGAAGGTGGAAGACATGACCCGGGAACACATGGGTAATCTGACTCAGGGCATGGGTCTGCCCCCGGGCTTCAAGATGCCGTTCTGAGTCCTCCGTGGCCGAGACCTCCCTGCTGGAGCGCCTGGTGGAGGGCTTGAGATGCCTCCCCGGCGTGGGCCCGAAATCCGCTCAGCGCATGGCATTGCATGTGCTGGAGCGGGATCGCGAGGGGGCCCTGCGCCTGGCCGCCGTGCTGCGCGAGGCTGTGGAACGGATTGGACACTGCCGGGTGTGTCGCACCCTCACCGAACATGAGGTGTGTCACCTGTGCGCCGATTCGAGGCGTGACCGGCAGGTGATGTGCGTGGTGGAAGCACCCGCGGATGTGCTGGCCATTGAGCAGGCCACTGGCTTTCGCGGTCAGTATCATGTCCTGCTGGGCCAGTTATCTCCCCTGGACGGGGTGGGGCCCGAGGAGCTGGGGCTGGATCAGTTGGAGGCCCGCCTGAGTGAAGGGGAGGTCGCCGAGCTGATCCTGGCCACGGGCAGCACTGTGGAGGGCGAGGTGACAGCCCACTACATCAGCGAGATGGCCCGGTCCCGGGGTATCCGTACTACCCGGATCGCCCACGGCATCCCCCTGGGGGGGGAACTGGAATACGTGGATCGCGGCACCCTGTCACATGCCTTTGACGGGCGCCGGGATTACTGAAAGAGCGGACACGCTATCCGCCTGAATCTGCCATGGTGAATGCATGACCGACTGTATCTTTTGCAAGATTGCCCAAGGATCCATCCCCGCCGACAAGGTGTATGAGGATGAGCAGGTGGTGGCCTTCCGTGATCTCAATCCGCAAGCCCCGGTGCATGTGCTGTTGATACCGCGCAAGCATATTGCCACCTTGAACGACATCACCGATGAAGACAGTGCCCTCATCGGGCGGCTGCAGTGGGTGGCTACACACCTGGCGCGACAGGAGGGGATTGCCGAGGATGGCTATCGAACCGTGATGAACTGCAATGCAGACGGTGGCCAGTCCGTCTATCATCTGCACATGCACCTTCTGGGGGGGCGCCAGATGGAGTGGCCCCCAGGCTGATTGCACACCGAGGATTGCCGGAATGAACAAGTCGTCTCTCTCAACTCTATGCCTGGGTGTGTTGCTGTGGTGCCCTGCGGGTGTGAGTGCGGATGAGGCGGTGCACCCGGCCCTTTCCCCGGGGGTCAGCCTGGCTCAGTGGGATGTCCCCAGCGCCTGGGGTCTCGAGTCAGAGGTGGGTCCGCGCTTCAGCGTCGGGCCCTATTGGGAGAATTTCCTTACCCAGGGGAACGGACACCTCACAGCCCTGGACGGCCGCCTGTTCCGCGAGCGCCTGGATTATGACCTGCGTCGACAGACCGACCATGTGCCGGTACCCACGGGTCGCATGACGGGGACTGGGATGGAGGCCGTGGGCGGTTACCAACTGGGCTATGTGGCGGATCGGGTACGTTATGACCTGGTGATGGGGGTGGGCTACGACCGCGTTCGTCAGGCCTGGAACCAGGGCATCCAGAGCGCTGGCGGGGTCGATGCCTTCCAGGATGAATTGCATCCGGTGTTTTACACTCGAATTGGTGCTGGCCCGGTCTTTGAAACGGAACAGTGGCGGGGCCGTCTTCACATGGGTCTGAAGTATCCCCTGGATCTGGATGAGGAACTGGATCTGGCCTCCCTGATGTTTGGTCAGGACCCGGCGCATATGTCCCAGTATCACTCTGGAAGCTTCGTGAACTTCAGTAATCTCTTCCTGGTGGGGGGGAGCGAATTCCGTCTGGACTTCTATTATGATCGGTATCGGTTGTCATCCCCGGGCTTTGGGGGCGGTGGCCTCGAAGCATCCGGGCTGGATTGCGTCGACTGCAGCACCGGATCCTCACAGAGCAATGTGGAAATCTTCGGTATCGAGATGGGCATGAATTTCTGAATCCGACGCCCGCTCGCCGTCTTCTTACCCCGGCAGCAAACTCCGATAACTCTCATATCGTCGCGGGCTGATGCGGCCGGCCTTCACTGCTTCGAGAACGGCGCAACCCGGCTCCACCGTGTGACTGCAGTCCTGAAAGCGACATTCCCCGGCCAGATTTCGAAGCTCCACAAAGCCTTGCACCAGCGCCTCCCGGGAGGCTGGCCCCGGCGTGAAGTCACGGACGCCAGGGGAGTCGATCAGGGTTCCACCGCAGGCCAGGGGATACAGCGTGGCATTGGTGGTGGTATGTCGCCCCCCTTCACCCCCCATCTCGGAGAGGGCCCCGATGCGGATCTCCAGGTCCGGGAGCAGGGCCTTGACCAGGGATGACTTGCCCACGCCGGACTGCCCCACCAGAACGCTGACACCCGTCGACAGCGTGGCGCGGAGAACCTCCATGCCGTGGTTGTGTGGCACGCTGGCGTGTATGACCTCGTAACCCAGATCCCGATACTCCGCCAGGGGAGGAGGCAGTGGGGTCCCGGCAGGCATCAGGTCCACCTTGTTGAACAGGATCACTCCCCGAGCCGGCATGCGCTCAATCGCCGCCAGATAGCGGTCCACCAGCGACCAGTTGGGTGCCGGAGCCGGTGCGATGACCACGACCACCTGATCCAGGTTGGCAGCCACGCTCTTGGGAGTGCCGCGGGGATCGACCCGCTCCAGCAGGTTGGAACGGGGCAGAATGTCGGTGACCACGGCGTGTCCCTGGGCATCCCGATGCCACTGCACCCGGTCGTTGCACACGCCATTTTCCAGGCGCCGACGGGTTGTGCAGCGGTGGACCGTTCCCTGGTCGTCTTCCACCAGTACCTGTGATCCGAAGCGGGTGACCACTCTGCCGGCCATGGATTGGGTCATTGCGTGTCCCGTGGGTTGTCTATGTGTGCAGCAATTGATCCACCTTGGCGGCACAGATGAAGTCGTTTTCCGACAGGCCGCCAATGGCGTGGGTGGCAAAATCCACCCGGCATTGATTGTAACTGACGGCCATGTCCGGGTGATGATCCTGTTGGTGGGCAATCCAGGCCACGGCATTCACGAAGGCCATGGTTTCATGGTAGTTGCGAAAGCGTACGGTGCGACTCAATGTCGTAGCGTCGTCGGATAACTGCCAGTCGCTGGCAAGCTTTTCCATCAAGCCCTTGGCCGCCCCCTCATCAAGAGGGGAAGCTCCACCTTCGCAGGGCAGGCATTGTTTCTGACTCAGTGATTCGTTCATGCAACCTCCCACGGCGGCGCTGGCCGCCTCGAAAATGCGCGTCTCTACAGTGTAGACTGTGCCACAGACGTCATGTTCGAACAAAAAAGGAACCCCATGAACCCGCACCCGGATAACCTGGTCTGGATTGACCTTGAGATGACCGGTCTGGACCCTCAGTCCGACTACATCATCGAGATTGCCACCATCGTCACGGACAAGGAGCTCAATATCCTGGCTGAGGGGCCGGTCATCGCCGTCCATCAAAATGAGGAGATCCTCGGTGGCCTGGACGACTGGAACCACAGTACCCACAGCCGTTCCGGCCTCCTGCAGCGGGTGCGAAGCAGCATGTACAACGAGGTGGATGCCGAACAGGCCACCTTGCGTTTCCTGAAGGATTACGTGCCGCCCCGAACGTCACCCATGTGCGGCAACACCATCTGCCAGGACAGGCGTTTCCTGTATCGGTGCATGCCGGATCTGGAAGCCTTCTTCCATTACCGAAATCTGGACGTGAGCACGCTCAAGGAACTGGCCCGGCGCTGGGCGCCAGGTGTGCTCAACACGTTGTCCAAGGATGCGACCCATCAAGCGCTACAGGATATCCGGGACTCCATCACCGAGTTGCGCCACTACCGGGAGCATCTGCTCAAGGTGTAGTCAGGCTCAGGGCTCGATGGGAGTGTCCGGGCAGTTGCCCCAGTCGGACCAGCTTCCCGGATAGCCGCGTACCTTCTCGAATCCCAGGTGTCTCAGCACCACCCAGGTGTAGGCAGAGCGATGATGGCTGTGGCAGTAGGTGACAATTTCCTTGTCACGGGTGATCCCCAGGGTGCCCAGTTCCTGCAGCAGGGCCCTTTGCGGGCGGAGTTGGCGATCCTTGTTCGGATCCATGGCCTGGGTCCATTCGTACGAAACGGCGCCGGGGATGTGCCCGCCGCGTTTGGCCCGGACGTCCCGGCCATCGAATTCCTCTGGGCTTCGGGCGTCCAGGAAGGCCACCTGGGGGGTGTTCAGATGTTCAATGATCCACTCGCGATCCGCCACGTGGGACATGTCGAATCCACTCACCGAGTAGTGACCCGGGTCGATGCTCGGCTCCTGAGTGGTGACCGGCATATTCTCCCGTCGCCAGCCGTCCAGGCCCCCATCCAGTAGCGAAAGTCGCTCATGCCCTGCCACCGCCAGCGTCCACAGCAGGCGTGAGGCCTTGCCTCCCCCCTCGTCGTCATAAGCCACCACGTGGCTACCCCGGTGGATGCCCAGTGCCCTGAACAACCGTTCCAGGTCATCGGGTTCGGGAATCATGCCCATGGCCGGCGGATCATTGCGTAACAGGCGGGCGTATTCCAGATGTACCGCGGCGGGAAGATGTCCCTGCGCGTAACAGTCGGCGTCACTCACATCAATGAGTCTCAGGGTGGTGTCCTGGAGTCGGGCCTCCAGGGCACGGGCGTCGATGATCAATGGTGTCTCCGTAGGCATCGTCGATTCCTCGAGAAGGTCGCGCATGGGGTCAGTCCAACCCGTGGTTGGCCCCCGGGGTCAGCAGGGTGGGAATGCCATCCAGAGACGGGTCGGTGTCCGGGTAGTCGATGGTGTAGTGAAGGCCTCGGCTTTCCCGGCGGGCGAGGGCACTGCGGATGATGATTTCCGCCACCACCGCCAGGTTACGCAGTTCGATCAGGTCGTTACTCACCCGGAAGTTGCTGTAATACTCGTGAATTTCACCCTGCAGCAATTCAATGCGGCGCTGGGCGCGTTGCAGGCGCTTGCTGGAACGCACGATGCCGACATAGTCCCACATGAAGCGTCGCAATTCGTCCCAGTTGTGTGAGACCACCACCTCCTCGTCGGAATTGGTCACCCGACTCTCATCCCAGGGAGGAATCTCGCGAGAAGGCATGACCTGCCCGGAGTGTTCGAGAATATCCTGAGCGGCGGAGCGTGCGAAGACCAGGCATTCCAGTAGCGAATTGCTGGCCATGCGGTTGGCCCCGTGCAGGCCTGTATAGGCCACTTCGCCGATGGCATACAAGCCGTCCAGGTCTGTGCGTGCACTGAGGTCGGTGACCACCCCGCCGCAGGTGTAATGGGCGGCGGGCACGATCGGCAGTGGGTCGCGGGTCATGTCAAAGCCGTATTCCAGGCAGCGCCCGTGGATGGTGGGGAAGTGCTCCTTGATGAAGTCGGCCGGCTTGTGGGATATGTCCAGGAAGAGGCAGTCCGCACCCAGACGCTTCATTTCGTGGTCAATGGCCCGAGCAACGATATCCCTCGGAGCCAGTTCGGCACGGGCGTCGAACTGGTGCATGAAGGGCTCGCCGCTGGGCAGCAGCAGGCGTCCACCCTCACCGCGCACCGCCTCGGAGATGAGAAAGGACTTGGCCTTGGGGTGGAACAGGCAGGTGGGGTGAAACTGCATGAATTCCATGTTGGCGACCCGGCAGCCGGCCCGCCAGGCCATGGCGATGCCATCGCCTGTGGAGCCGTCCGGGTTGCTGCTGTACAGATAGACCTTGCTGGCGCCGCCAGTGGCCAGCACGACGGCAGCGGCATCAAAGATCTCCACCTGCTGGGCCTCCAGATCAAGCACATAGGCGCCCAGGCAGCGTTGGCCGGGCAGCCCCAGTTTGGCGCTGGTGATCAGGTCGACAGCGATATGGTGTTCGAATAGCTGGATATTGTCGTGACGGCGCACCTGGTCCACCAGGGTGGATTCGATGGCCTGGCCGGTGGCATCGGCAGCATGCACCACGCGACGGTGGCTGTGCCCCCCTTCACGGGTCAAGTGCAGTTGTACGCGGCCGTCCTGGGTGGGTTCGCGGGTGAAGGGCACGCCCAGATCCAGCAGCCACTGGATGCTCTGGGGGCCGTTTTCCACCGTATGACGCACCGCCTTTTCATCACACAGGCCCGCGCCGGCCCCCAGGGTGTCGCGCACATGGGCGTCAATGGAGTCCTGCTGATCGAGTACGGCTGATACGCCGCCCTGGGCATAGAGGGTGCTGCCCTCGGTGATCGGCCCCTTGCTCAGCACGGCCACCTGGCGCTCGGTGGCCAGATGAAGTGCCAGGCTCAGTCCGGCCGCGCCACTGCCGATGATCAGGATATCCGCTGATTGGCGCTTGGGCCCCTGGGTACCTTCCTGCATGGATCTACAGCCTCGCGTAAGATGTCTGCCTCGTTCGATTCATCTGGGGGCACCGCGCACTTCCGGGCGTACGGGGAGTGCTCGACTTCGTCGGAACCCGTATCCGGGTGTTGGAGCGCCGCGCAGGGCTTGCTTGAGGCGGTATTGTTATCTGGGTTATTTTGTCACAGTTTTTTGCGCTGTCACACGTGCCGGGGGGTGGGCTTAAAAATTGACCTATGCCAAGTGTTTGCGGGAAGAGGCCTGCAGATGGGGAAGAGTTTCACCCATTTGCCAGAACTTAAAAAGGGTTTTCATGTCCATCGCAGTTAGGGTACAGGAGGTGCCCTCAAAGGGGGAGTGCCCGCATGGGCAATAAAGTTACCGACGAGGAATTGGTCAGGCGTGTTCAGGCCGGGGACAAGAAGGCATTCGATGTGCTGGTTCTGAAGTACCAGCACAAGATCGTCAATCTGGTCTCGCGCTACGTGCATGACCCCTCCACGGCACTGGACGTGGCCCAGGAAGCCTTCATCAAGGCCTATCGGGGCCTGGCCAACTTCCGTGGAGAGAGTGCTTTTTACACATGGCTGTATCGGATCGCGATCAACACCGCAAAGAATTATCTGGTATCGCAAAGTCGCAGAACGCCAGATTTCGAGGTGGATGCCCAGGATGCCGAGCAGATGGGCGGTGAGTCGGCTCTCAAGGAATATGCAACCCCGGAAGGGGAAATGATGTCCGATGAGATACGCGCAGCCGTTCAGGAAGCCATCGGCGGTCTTCCGGAAGATCTGAAAATCGCCATTACGCTTCGTGAACTGGAGGGCATGAGTTATGAGGAGATCGCGCAGACCATGGGGTGCCCCATCGGGACGGTGCGCTCCCGGATTTTCAGGGCCCGTGAGGCGATCGACCGAACCTTGCGGCCTTTGCTGGATTAAAGCTCTACATAAGCGAGAAGTCACATGACAGCCACTAAAGAGGAAAGACTCTCTGCACTGGTCGATGACGAGGCCAATGCATTCGAGCTCCGCCGGTTGGTGGACGAGATGGAGAAACACCCGGAGGACAGGGCCCAGTGGGGTCGTTACCACCTCATCGGGGACGTCATGCGCGGTAACACCTTGTGTGCCCCTGCGGGTTTCAGCGAACGGGTCATGCAGGCCATAGAGGAAGAGCCCGCTCCCGCGGTTTCGCCCTGGGCCAGGCACGGCTGGATGTTGCGCCCGGTGGCCGGCATGGGCATGGCGGCAGCCGTGGCCGTGGCGGTGCTGGTGGGTGTGCAGAACTTCACCGGGGACGGCAGCGATCCTGGGGCGGCTGAGCCGGCAATGGCGAGCGGCGAGTCAGGCATGCGATCGGTGCAGCTCGGAGAGGGCCAGGCGTCGCGCTATCAGTCCGTATTCCCGTCAAACGCCCGTGGCACCCAGGTTCAGCACTCTCCGGTCGAGATCGGTGGTCAGCGGGCCCTGCGCATTGATATGGGTGACGCGCGTTTCAACAGTTACCTGATCAATCACGCAGAATCGACGGTCGGGGCGGGTGCGTTCCCCCAGACGCGGAATGTGGGTTACGGCGCCTCGGGTGAATGATCCCATGATGCGTTGGCTCCCAGCCTCCCTGGTGATGGCCATGTTGCTGGTCTCGGCAATGGCCGCTGCGTCCGAAACAGGGGCCGACGCATTGATCGGGAAGATGGTTGGGGCGGTGGATCGGTTGAACTACGAAGGGGTTTTCGTGTTCGCCCGGGACGGTCACATGGAAACGATGCATATTCTGCACAGCCGGAACGAGCAGGGCTCTCGCGAACGTTTGACCGCCCTTACCGGTGAGCCTCGTGAGGTGATCAAGGATGACCAATCCATCACCTGCATTCGGGCGGACGGGGGCTCGGTGTGCATGGAGCCGCGCAAGACCCTGCTGGGCATGCCGGGCATGAGTCCTTTGCAGGACGGAACAAACGGCTTGCGCGACAACTATCGCCTGGGCGTGGGCGGCTCCCAGAGGATTGCCGGTCTTTCCTGTCGTGAAGTGACCATCCTCCCCAGGGATGCACTGCGTTACGGTCATCTCCTGTGCATACACGAAGATTCGGGCATGCTCCTCAAGGCGCAACTCCAGGGGCAGGAGGGTGTTGTGCTTGAGCAGTTCATGTTTACTCATATTGAATTCCCCGACTCCCTGGACGAAGAGCGCTTTGAGCCAGCGATCCAGGGGGAGGGGTTCAGTGTACAGCGCATGGAGGAGGCGCGTGCCGAGCGGGAGTTCATGGAACCTGACCCCCACTGGCATCTACGCAATCTGCCTGAGGGCTTTCGTGTCACCAAGGTGCGTAAACGCACCATGGAAGCCAACCCCCATCCGGTGCAACACATGCTGCTATCCGATGGCATGGCCACGGTATCGGTGTTCATCGCCCAGGCTGAGCGCCCCGATGACCTCCTGATGGGAGTGACGCGCTCGGGCGCGCTGCATGCAGCGGCCAGACCGGTGGGAGATTACCAGATCACCGTATTGGGTGAGGTGCCTGCCGCCACGGTACGCCTGATTGCCGAATCCGTCGTCCACGAGGAAAGCCCGTGATAGAAGAGACTGCCCGCGTGATTGCCGTGGATGAGCCGGGTTTTGCCTGGGTGGATACCCAGCGCAAGACGGCGTGTGGCTCCTGTGCTGTGGCCAGTGGTTGTGGCACCAGCGTCATCGCCAAATTATTCAGCGGTCAGCGGACTCAGGTCCGGGTGATCGACCCCCTGGGCGTCGAGTTGGGCGAGCAGGTGATGGTGGGCATTGAGGAATCGGCGCTGGTGCGCGGGTCCCTGGCGGTGTATATCCTGCCCTTGCTCACCATGCTCGTCGCTGCCTTGGTGGCCCAGGCATTGTGGTCGGGTGCTGGTGAACTTCCTGTGGTGCTTGCCGGTCTGTTGGGACTGGGTGGTGGCCTGGGTCTACTGGCCCTGTATACGCGAAGGATTCGTCGTGATCCCCGTTTTCAGCCCGTGGTGGTTCGCCGCCTGGGTCAGCCGATCATACCCATGGACGGTGTGCTGGCGCCTTGATCCGGCAACCCCCCATCCGCAATCAATCCACCGCAATTCAATCCACGGATCGACCTGCGAGCGCATGTTCATGATGCCGAACACTGGTTTCAAACAACTTTTCACTCTGCTTCTGGCCACGGTGCTGTTGCTTTCAGTGACCGGAACTGCCCAGTCCAGGAGCCTTCCCGACTTCGTGCCGTTGGCGGAGGCCAATAGCCCGGCCGTTGTGAATATCAGCACCTCGCGCACAGTAGAAAGGCAGATGGGGCCGGGGCATCCCCCCATCGATCTGCCCGAAGGTTTTCCCGAGGACGGACCTTTCGGGGATCTGTTGCGCCGCTTCTTCGGTGAGGGCGGGCAGGGGGTACCCCGGCGCGGATTTGACTCCCGCTCTCTGGGGTCGGGTTTCATTATTTCCGATGATGGCTACGTGGTGACCAATCACCACGTGGTAAAGGATGCCGATCAGATCGAGGTGCGACTCAGCGACCGGCGCACCTTTGAGGCAGAATTGGTGGGCTCCGACGCCCGCACCGATGTGGCCTTGCTGCGGATTGACGCAAAGGATCTGCCTACCCTGGAGCTTGGCGACTCTCAGGACCTGAAGGTGGGAGAGTGGGTATTGGCCATCGGATCTCCCTTCGGGTTCGATCATTCGGTGACGGCCGGCATCATCAGTGCCAAGGGACGTAGCCTGCCCACCGAGAATTATGTCCCGTTCCTTCAGACTGACGTGGCCATCAATCCGGGTAACTCCGGCGGCCCGCTGTTCAACCTGGATGGAGAAGTGGTGGGCATCAACTCCCAGATTTACAGCCGGACTGGCGGTTTCATGGGCTTGTCGTTTGCCATCCCCATCGAGGTGGCCATGGATGTGGTGGATCAATTGAGGGAAACAGGGGCAGTCAGCCGGGGCTGGCTGGGTGTAATGATCCAGGAGGTCACGCGCGATCTGGCCGACTCCTTTGGCATGGATCGCCCCATGGGCGCCTTGGTGGCTCGGGTCCTGCCTGACAGCCCTGCGGAGGCGGCCGGCCTCCGGAGCGGTGATGTGATCGTGGGCTTCGACGGCAAGGAAGTACCCCGGTCGTCCGCGCTGCCACCCATTGTCAGCCGCTTCCCCATCGGTGATACCGCTCAGGTGGATATCCTGCGTGACGGTGAGCCCAAGACCCTCCCCGTGACCATCGCCAAGTTGCCCGAGGATGACTCGGCTCGCGAGCGTTCCAGTGCTCCTGCCGCGCCACCGTCGTTGGCCATGGAGATGTTTGGCATGGAAGTGGGGCCGGTCCCCGATGAGATCCGTGAGGCGCTGGACCTTCCGGAAGGGGGCGTCCTGGTGAAGGAATTGGGCCAGGGGACCGCCCAGCGGGCGGGTATCCGGCCCGGAGATGTGTTGTTGATGATCAACAGTCATGCCCTGGAGTCCCCGGAGCAGATGTTCCAGGTGCTCGAGGAACTTCCCGCGGGTCGCTCTGCGCGGGTGCTGGTGCAGCGAAGCCAGGGCCCTATCTGGATGCCACTGGAAGTGCCCGAGTGAGTCCATGGCAACCCAGGTGACTGTCTATCATCGTGAGGGTTGTCATCTTTGCGATCGCATGTTCGATGAGCTTCGTTCGTTACAGCACCGGCTGGACTTTCATGTCCAGCCGGTGGATATCGACGAAGATCCCGCATTGAGGGCGCGTTTCAACGTCAAGGTGCCCGTGCTGGCAGTGGAGGATGAGATCCTCTGCTGCCATGTCCTGGATGTGCCGGGCTTTGAACGGGCGCTGGAGCCGGACTGATCCCCCCCGTTGCTGTTCCTGTCTCGGCCGAGTCTGTACAATGCGCGCAACCCATCTGGCTGCACCCGCCACGGGCCCAGGATTCTGGGGCACGGGCGGGTGCGCATCATTTCGAGCATCGCCCCATGAGCAGTCGTCCCCCGATCAACGATAAACAGCAGCGCATACGGAATTTTTCCATCATTGCCCATATCGACCACGGTAAGTCCACCCTGGCCGATCGCTTCATTCAGGAATGTGGTGGGCTGACCCAGCGGGAGATGGCGGAGCAGGTTCTGGACTCCATGGACCTGGAGCGGGAACGGGGCATCACGATCAAGGCGCAAAGCGTGTCGCTGTTCTACAAGGCTCGGGATGGCCAGGAATATCAACTGAACTTCATCGATACTCCGGGGCACGTGGACTTTTCCTATGAGGTCTCCCGGTCCCTGTATGCCTGTGAGGGCGCCCTGCTGGTGGTGGATGCCTCTCAGGGAGTCGAGGCGCAGAGCGTGGCCAATTGCTACACTGCCATCGATCAGGAGCTGGAAGTGGTGCCGGTACTCAACAAGATCGATCTGCCCGCCGCCGAGCCTGAGCGCGTGGCTCACGAGATCGAGGAAATCATCGGCATCGAGGCACAGAATGCCGTGCGGGTGAGCGCCAAGACCGGCGAGGGTGTCTCGGATCTCCTGGAAGCCCTGGTGGCTCGGATCCCGCCACCCCAGGGAAGCGCGGATGGCCCCTTGAAGGCCCTGATCATCGATTCATGGTTCGATAACTACATGGGCGTGGTGGCACTGGTACGCGTCAAGCAGGGCAGTATCCGGCCGAAGCAGAAGATCATGGCCATGTCCACGGGGCGCAACCACCTGGTGGACAAGGTGGGGGTGTTCAACCCCAAGCCCACCCCTTGCGATGAACTGGGTGTGGGGCAGGTGGGTTTTGTCATCGCCACCATCAAGGACATCACCGGCGCCAAGGTGGGGGATACCCTGACCAGCGCTGATCACCCGGCCGATTCCCCCTTGCCAGGCTTCAAGGAGGTTCAGCCCCGGGTGTTCGCGGGCATCTTTCCGGTCAGCGCCGACGACTTCAATGATTTGCGGGATGCCTTGGACAAGCTCCGCCTCAATGATGCTTCACTGCACTATGAGCCCGAGACCTCCCAGGCCCTGGGCTTCGGCTTTCGTTGCGGCTTCCTGGGCATGCTTCACATGGAGATCATCCAGGAACGTCTGGAGCGGGAATACGACCTGGATCTGATCACCACGGCGCCCACCGTGATCTACGAGGTGGAAACCACCAGCGGTGAGGTGATGACGATTCACAATCCTTCACAGCTGCCACCGGTCAATGAGTTGGCCGAGATCCGCGAACCCATCATCAGCGCCAACATCCTGCTGCCCCAGGATTATGTGGGCGCGGTCATCACCCTGTGCGTGGAAAAACGGGGTGTGCAGACGCGCATGCAGTACCTGGGTAAACAGGTTTCACTGGGCTACGACATGCCCATGTCGGAAGTGGTACTGGACTTCTTTGACCGGCTCAAGTCGGTCAGCCGTGGCTATGCCTCTTTTGACTATGAACTGAAGAGCTTTGAGGCGGCCCCATTGGTGAAGGTGGATGTGCTCATCAATGGCGAGCGTGTGGATGCCCTTTCCATGATTACCCATCGGGATCAGGCCCAGAGCCGCGGGCGGGATCTCACTGAGCGCATGGCCAAACTGATTCCCCGGCAGATGTTCGAGGTGGCCATCCAGGCTGCCATCGGGTCCAAGATCATTGCCCGCTCTTCCGTGAAGGCCTTGCGCAAGAACGTGACCGCCAAATGCTACGGGGGGGACGCCAGCCGCAAGCGCAAGCTGCTGGAAAAGCAGAAGGCGGGCAAGAAACGCATGAAGAATATCGGCCGTGTGGAGGTCCCCCAGGAGGCCTTCCTGGCCGTGCTGCAGGTGGACAACAAGGACTGATCCGGCACAAGCACTGCGTGTTTTATCCGGAAATATCCAGGGCGCCTGGCGTCTTTATCATCAATAACAAACAACGGCACGCTGACGCCGCAGGGTGACCGGAGACTGGGGCTATGACATTCGATCTGGAATTGATTCTGGTGCTGGGGACCTTGGTCACCGGCCTGGTGTGGCTGGCGGACATGATCTGGTGGCGCAAGTCGCGCATGGCCAAGGTCGAGGAGACAGGGCCCCAGCGGGACAAGCGGGCGGCAAAGGCCGCGGCCAAGGCCCGAGAGCCCTGGTATGTGGACTATGCCAAGGCGTTTTTCCCGGTGTTGCTCATCGTGCTCGTGCTGCGAGCCTTTGTGGCCGAACCCTTTCGTATTCCCTCCGGCTCCATGATGCCCACCCTGCTTGTGGGCGACTTCATCCTGGTGAACAAGTCCAGCTATGGCATCCGCTTGCCGGTGGTGCGTACCCGCATCATGGAGACGGGACAGCCTCAGCGTGGGGATGTGGCGGTCTTCCGCTATCCTGCCAATCCGCGTGAGGACTATATCAAGCGCATCGTCGGTATTCCCGGCGATCGAGTCGGTTTCTACGATAAACGTCTGTATATCAACGGCGACATCGTGCCCCAGGAGGTGCTTGGCACCTACGAGGGGGAAGGCTCAGGCGCGGTGATGACCGGAGCCCGTTTGATGGAAGAGCGCCTTGACGGCGTAACACATCAGGTGCTGGCCTGGCCGGATCGCCAGTCCGCCGAAGGGGAAGTGGTGGTCCCCGAAGGGCATTACTTCGTCCTGGGGGACAATCGTGACAACAGCAACGACAGCCGTTTCTGGGGATTCGTGCCCGAGGCGAACCTGGTGGGTCGGGCGATGTTCATCTGGATGCACTGGGACCATGCCGCGAAGGCGATGGATCTTGGTCGCTTGGGTACCCGGATCCAATAGCATGATCACGGGCATCGGCCACGGCTCCGGGGCGTCCCAACAGGCGTTATACTCTTCGCCTTTCCATTCATTTTGCCGGGGGTTCCCTACATGAACAGGCTGCATACACAATCCGGTGCGGGATTCATTCCGTTGCTGTTGATCATTGGTCTCCTCGTACTGCTGGGGACTGTGGGCCTGCGTCTGTTTCCGGTCTATACCGAGTACTGGAACGTGATGTCCATTGTGAAGGATGTGGCCAGCGAACCGGGGGCCGCCGACAAGAATGCCCGTCAGTTGTGGACGGATGTCAACCGCCGCTTCCAGATCAATTCGGTGGAGAATGTCGATCGCGATCATGTCACCCTCGAGCAGCAGGGGGGTGGACAGGTCCTGCGGGTGCAGTACGAGGTGCGCACCGCCATGATTGCCAATGTGGATGCGGTGGTGAGCTTTGATCGCGCGTTCCCTCTGGCGGATTGAGTATGGCACGTCCTGGTCTTATGGCGCTGTTACCGGCATCGGTACCGGATTCGGATGCGTTCCAACAGGCGCTGACCCACCGTAGCGCAGGTCAGCGCCATAACGAACGCCTGGAGTATCTGGGCGATAGCGTACTCAACTTCATCATTGCCGACCGCCTTTTTCAGGTACGCCCCGAGGCCCCGGAGGGCGAACTCAGCCGCCTGCGGGCCGCTCTGGTCAACAAGGACAGCCTGGCAGTGATCGCCCGGGATCAGGGCATGGGGGAGTTGCTCAGCCTGGGTGAGGGAGAGCGCAAGAGCGGGGGGCATCGGCGCGATTCCATCCTGGCCGATGCCCTGGAAGCGGTGATCGGTGCGGTATACGTCCTGACCGGGTTTGAAACCACGCGGGAGTTCGTACTCGAACTCTATGCCTCCCGCTTTGCCAGTCTGCCCAGTGCCGAGTCCCTCAAGGACCCCAAGACGCGTCTGCAGGAGTGGCTGCAACGCAGAAACCTGGACATTCCCGACTACGAGATTCTTGAAGTGTCGGGCAAACCCCATGATCAGCATTTCAAGGCAGCCTGCCATATCCCTGCTCGGGATTTATCGGTGAAAGGCGAGGGCAGCAGCCGTCGTCGGGCCGAGCAGGCCGCCGCTGTCAAGGCCATGGAAGCACTCCAGGCCGTGGAGAAAAACTCTTGATTGAACATTCCGATCCTGGCTTTCTGGGCCAGGGTGATCACCTCTCATCCACACGTTGTGGCTATGTGGCCATTGTTGGGCGCCCCAACGTGGGCAAGTCGACCCTGCTCAACCATCTGGTCGGGGAAAAGATTGCCGCTGCCAGCCGTAAGGCTCAGACGACGCGGCACCGGATACGTGGCCTGATCACCCACGGCCCGGACCAGCTGGTCTTAGTGGATACGCCGGGAGTGGACCCCTCCACGCCCAAGCTGTTGGGCAAGGTGCTCAACCGCACCGCCCAGGCGGCAGTGGATGACGTGGACGCGGTGGTCCTGGTGGTGGAGGCGGGCCGCTGGGAACCCTCCGATGAGGCCTTGGCGCAACGGCTCGAAAACGGCAACCGCCCTGTGGTGCTGGTCATCAACAAGGTGGACCGGCTCAAGGACAAGTCGGCCCTACTGCCTTATATCGATCAGGTGCGGGGACGGTTGCCATTCCATGATGTGGTGCCGCTCTCAGCCCTCAAGGGCCAGAACGTGGATCCCCTGGTGGCGACACTGATGCAGCTCCTGCCCCCGGGCCCTCATCTGTTCCCCGATGACGAGATCACTGACCGTAGCCAGCGATTCCGTGTCACCGAGGTGATCCGCGAGCAACTCCTGGAGCGTCTGGGCCAGGAAGTGCCCTATGCCACCTCGGTGGAGGTGGAGCAATGGGAAGATTCCGGCACGGCGCTGCATATCGGTGCGGTGATCTGGGTGGAGCGCGAGGGCCAAAAGGCCATCGTGGTGGGCAAGGGCGGCCGCATGATCAAGGGCGTGGGCAGCGGGGCCCGGCTGGAACTGGAACAGATGCTTGAACGCAAGGTGATGCTCAAGCTCTGGGTGAAGCTGCGTGACGGCTGGCAGGATGACCTGGATGGCATCCGTCGCATGGGGATCGACGTGGAGTCGTGAGCAGCGTTTCACGCAGCATTGGCTATGTGCTGCATGCCCGCGCCTACCGGGAGACCAGCCAGCTGCTGGAATTGTTCACCGCATCCGAAGGGCGCATGGCGGCCGTGCTGCGTGGTACCCGTGGCCGGGGTCGCCATGCAGCCCAGCCCTTTCGTCGCATGGAGTTGGCCTGGTCCGGACGGGGTCAGGTAGCAACGCTCAATCAGTGCGACGAGACCAGCGCACTGCGGCTGACGGGGGATCGGGCGATTTGCGGTCTGTATGTGAACGAACTGGCCATGAAGTTGCTTCCCCGGCAGATCCAGATACCCGAGCTGTTTGAAGCGTATGAGCGGGTGTTGCACCAACTGACGAATGTCGGCACTGCGGTGGAGATGCCGCTGCGCCAGTACGAACTGGCTCTGTTGCAATGGCTGGGAGAAGGGCTGGAGTTTTTGTCGACCGAGGCGCTGGATCCCGTTGCCTATTACCTGGTGAGACCTCAGCACATGCCGTACCTCGCTCGTGCTGGTGAGATGGATTCACCTTACTGCATTACCGGGCGGGCACTGGCCGCCCTGTTGCGTGGTCAATTGGAAGATCGCGAAGACCGGCGTCAGGCAAGGCGGTTGCTGCGCCTGTTGCTGGATTACCATCTGGAGGGTCAGCCCCTCGTTTCACGTCAACTCATCGCCCGCGGGCGATCGGATGCCACATCATGAGCTTTGTCTTTCCCCGTTTACGCCTGGGTGTGAACATTGATCATCTGGCCACTATCCGTCAGGTGCGTCACACCGCCTACCCCGATCTGGAAGACGCTGTGCGCCGCATTGAGGCCGCCGGCGCGGATATCATTACGCTGCATCTGCGGGAGGATAGGCGCCATATTCAGGATGCGGACGTTTACGGGCTGCGCCGTACGATTCAGAGCGGTATGAACCTGGAGATGGCCCCAACGGCGGAAATGCATGCCATTGCCCTGGAGGTGAAGCCCGAAGCCTGTTGTCTGGTACCCGAACGGCGCGAGGAACTGACCACCGAGGGAGGGCTGGATGTTTTGGGGCATGAGGAACGCCTCGCGGACTACTGTGCTGGTCTGGTGGAGGCCGGTATCAAGGTCTCTTTGTTCGTGGAGCCGGATCCCCAGCATCTGGATGCCGCCCACCGCATCGGTGCGCCGGTGGTGGAACTGCATACCGGAGCCTACGCCAATGCCAGCACTCCGGAGGAGCGCAATATCCTGCTGGAACAGATTGGCCGGGCAGCCCGGTACGGACATGAGTTGGGGCTGGTGGTCAGTGCCGGTCACGGTCTGGACTACGACAACGTGGGGCCTATCGCCGCAATCCCTGAATTCTTCGAGCTGAATATCGGCCATTCCATCGTGGCCCGGGCCCTGTTCTGTGGCGTACAGCAAGCCGTGGCCGAGATGCGATCTGCCATGGACACAGCCCGCTGATGCGCGTGATGGGCATCGGCACCGATATCGTTGCCGTGCATCGCATCGAGGCCTCGTTGGCCCGCCATGGGGAAGGTTTTGCCCGGCGCATTTTGCATCCGGATGAGTGGCAAGGTTTTCGCCATAGCTCCACCCCGGCCGCATTTCTGGCAAAACGTTTCGCCGCCAAGGAGGCCGTGGCCAAGGCTCTGGGGGTGGGAATCGGGGCGCGGATGTCGCTTCAGGATGCCTGCGTTGACCATGAGCCCAGTGGGCGTCCCGTGCTGCGCCTGGATGGTCGAGCGCAGGAAACCGCCCAGGCCCTGGGGGTCAGGGAGACGCAGATCAGTCTTTCCGATGAGCGTGAGTACGCCCTGGCCTTCGTGGTCATGTCAGGCTGATCACGTTGTTCCAGGTGGAGAGCAGTGCCTCCACTTCGACCAGCAGGGTTTGTCGCAGACCGGGGATAGAGACCTCATCACCCTCGCGCAATGCCTTTTCCAGGGCCGTACTGGCTGCTTCCAGGCGCGGCGTGGCGCAATAGCGCGAGGCCCCCTTGAGTTGGTGCGCCAGTTTCAGCAATGCCGGGCGTTTCAGCCCGGTATCGCATAATTCCTGCCGCGCGCGTGTCAGATCCCGGACCAACAATTGTCGCAGTTCCATCGCCAGTTCCGGAGAGTCGCCCGCCATGCGCAACGCACGTTCCGGATCGTGGAGTGGCCCGCCGGGAGGAATCTCGAGCGGGAGGGCATGGGGAGCCGTATCCACCGTGGGGGGATCGTCAGTGGCCTTTCGCACACAGTCCAGCAGATCATGCTGGGAGACCGGCTTGGTCAGAATACGGTCAAACCCCATCTCCAGCAGTTCCCCATGAAACTCCGGACGGGCATCGGCAGTGACGGCAATGATCCTGGCACCCGGGTCTTCCCGACGGATGAGCCGTAAAGCCCCCGGACCATCCAGAACCGGCATGTGTACATCCATGAATACGATATCGCAGCGTCGCGCCCGGTAGGATTCCACGGCCTGGCGGCCATTGGCGGCTTCATCCACCAGCCCCCCCATGCCATTGACGAATTCCGTGAGCAAACGGCGATTGATGGCGTTGTCATCGGCGATGAGAATCCGCTTGCCACTGATGGACCGGGGGCCTGGGCGAGCCACCCGGTGCCGCTCGCTGCTGAATGAACGCTCGGAGTCGTTGCCGTGTCGCAAGAGGTGGTCCCGTAGAATCCCCTCGGACAGTTGCGGTGCCACCACCAGAGCCCCTCGGCGGCGCCATTCCGCGGTGAGATCCTCCGGTAGGTTGGCGAAGGCGACCAGGATCATCTGATGGGCCCGTTGAGGGTGTTGCCGGAGCGCGCGCAGTGTTTCCGCATCCGGGTGGCGCAGCCAGATCAGGCCCCGATGCTCATCCGAGGCGCCCAAGGCATCCAGCAACCCCTTGATGCCGTCCACGGGCCATGCTTGCAGGCCTTGCCGTCGTCCGCAGGCCAGGGCAAGGTCACGAGCCTCCATATCATCCGCGAGGATGACCAGACCGCCAGCCATGGGTTTGGGCCTCGATACCCGGGTCGGCGCATCGGTGGTCTCCACAGGCACATTCAGGCGGAATGTAGCGCCTTTCCCAGGCCGACTGTTGACGGAGATCCGTCCGCCGAGCACATTGATCAGACCGCGCGTAATCCCAAGCCCCAGACCTGAACCGACCCGTTGAGCGTTGTCGGGTTGGACCTGGTAGAAGGGTTCGAAGATGCGTTCCAGTTGGGTCTCGTCGATGCCCGGCCCGAAATCCTGCACCTCCATCTCCAGAAGGGTGCCTTGCTCCCCACGGATCCTTACACGCAGGATGACATGCCCGTTGCGCGTGAACTTGACCGCATTACTGAGTACATTGGTCAGCAGTTGCTTCACGCGCAGCGGATCGCTGATCAGGTACTCTGTCGTGCCCGGTTCCATCAGCAGGGTAATGTTGACGGTCCGGTCGGGGACTGCCTTGTCGCAGACACTGATGACCTCGCCCAGCAGTTGCCGCAGGTTAAAGGCGGTGCGGTTGATATAAACGTTGCCCGATTCGATGCGGGAGATGTCCAGCAAGTCGCTGACCAGCTTCAGGGTGTCCTGACTGGATTCATCGATGATATTGACCCAGGCCCGCTCTTGCTCATCCAGGGTGCCCCGCTGGATGAGCAGCTCCGCATATCCTTGCACCGCGGTGAGGGGGGTGCGCAGTTCATGGCTGATGCTGGCCAGGAACTCGGATTTGCGCCGATTGGCCTGATCAGCCTCGCCACGGGCCCGGGTCAGCGCATGGTTTTTTTCATCGATCTCGTCGAGTTTCTCCTGCAAGCGTTGGGTGGCCTGAAGAATGCGTTCACTCATGGATTGCTGGGAACGCTCGATACTCTCCGCCATGCTGTTAATGCCTGCCTGGAGCACGCCGATTTCGCCGCCCACTCGGGCGCGACTGCGGGCTGTCAGGTCTCCCTGGTCAATGTACTTTACCGTGGCGGCAATCTTTTCCAGTGGTGTGGACAGGCGCATGCTCCAGCGACTCACCAGTACCCAGGTGGCAGCCATCAAAAGCAGTGCAATCATCAGACTCTGCAGCATGGAGTGGGTCTGGTGCACTGTGGTGGGGACGTTGGTCAGGCTGAGTGAGACACTCCCGATGAGACGCGGATCACCCTGGCCTTGGGCCTGAGGGGCATCGGGCAGGGGCAGGTCGAATTCATCCAGGGCGGTGAGACGGATTTCCTCATGGAAGTGTCTGACCTCCTCCCCAAACAACTGTGAGGCCATCCAGGCCATGGGCGAGTTGGGATCACTGGCATCCGGTCGTTGTTCGTGATGGTAGACCCGATGTCCCTGGTGGTCCCGGATGGAGACCACCAGCACATCAGGCTGCATGCGGGCCTTGGCGGTGATCGCTTCCAGGTAGTTCTGGTTTCCCGAGATGACCCCATATTCGGCCGCGGGCGCCAGAAATGCGGCCAGCATCTCACCGCGCAGCGCCAGTTGGGCATCCAGTTCCCGCACCTTGGTGTCTGTCCAATAGAGGGTCAGGGCCAGCGCCACCGCCAGGCTGGGTAAGAGGGACAGCATCAGGATGCGATAGCGAATGCGACCTTGCATCAGGGTTCTTCCACCGTGATGCGCAGGGAGCGGGCTACCTGGTGGTTGATGGATACCTGGTGGACCCCGGTATGACGCCGTATCGGTTTCCAGTCGGCGGGGCCCCGCAAGGATTGGATGAATCGGCCGGCTTCGTGGCCCAGGGCCGAGGGTGGACTATGGATGGACATCAGGGCTCCCGCCCGGTGAAGGGCCTCGGAATGACCAATCAGTGGCGTCCCCTGCCGGTAGGTCGTCATCATGATACTGACGATGGTGCGTGGGTTGTAGATACGGCGGTCGGGAACGGTGACAATGGCATCCGCTGCTCGGGACGCCCGGATGAAGGTGGGAATCAGATCATCGTCGCCCTTGGCGGCAAATCGCTGCAAGGCCTGAGGGTCGTCCTTTTCCCGAAGGTTGGTTTCGTCGCCGGTGGTGCCAAACCCCGGGCTCTGGACAATGGCAAAACGGTTCAGGGCAGGGATATGTCGGCGAACCATTTCCAATCGACGGTCCAGGGGAATGTCTATGAAAATCGCGGCAAAACGCGGATCGGCTTTCTGACCGGCCATGATTTGCTCGTGGCTCATTCGGGGTAGGGTGATGCTGAGCACTCGTGCCTTTCGCATTTGCCGTTGCACGGATTCCAGCGCCCGTGTCCCGGAGGTGATCACGAGGCAGCGATTGCAATCGGCACTTTGCATCCAGAGGGCTGCATCCGGGGCATCGACGGCGGTAAAAATTGCCTGTCGATCCGGAGGCAGGGCCCGGGAAAGGCCCTCGAAAACCTCTTGATGCAAGGGGGTGTCAGCACTGGCCAGAAAGAGCAGCCGTTCAAACTCCCCCACCGGCGAGACTGACCGATCAGCGCCCTGAGCAAGGGCGGCCCCGCCCATTCCGGCCCCCAGGGCGATGCCCAGGCAGATCCAGGTCAGCGAGGTGATGACCTCATGACAGCGTCGGCTCCGCGCCCGGGGCCGTTCGGGGCGAAGCGTTGTCGGGGAGCACCTGTGGATGCACCTGAAGGCGTTTGCCAGGGAGGAGGAGGGCCGTTCCATGGGCAGTTTCAGAACTCCGCGGTGAGGGTGAACCAGGCTCCCGTCTTGCGAGGGTTGGCACGCCAGTCACTGCCTGGCAAACGGCTGTCATGGCCGCTGGCCAGGAGATCGGTGATGGATAGAGCGGCTTCCACTTTGGGGGTAAGCGAATGGGTGACATGCAGATCCAGAAAGCCGTTCCCGCCATCGCTGGCCGGGCCGCCGGGATCGTCAATCCATTTCAGGCTGCTGTAGTGATAATAGCTGCCCATGATATGCCAGTCATCGGTGGGACGCAGGATCATGCCCAGATTGACCACGCTCGAGGGCACGGAATCGGCCTGGATCTGGCCGTGATCATCGCTGCGCGCGCGCATCAGGCTGACACCGCCCGTCAGGCGGAGATGACGATGGGGACGATAGCCAAATTCCGCCTCCACACCCCGGATGTTCAGGTTGCCTTCGTTCCTGATGATGCCGGGTAGGTTGGCATTGATGATGGCCTCGTAAGGCATCTGGATGATGCGTTCAATGGTTTTATGAAAACCTTTGAGATCGACGGTGACATGCCCTTGGTCGAATTGCCCATGGTAACCCAGTTCGTAAGCGCGGATGACCTCCGCCTGAAGATCGTCTTCAGTGGTGAGCAGGAAGATGTCAGTGTGAGGTATGCGGCCCTTGGCATCGGTTTCCACCAAGCTGGGCGTGCGAATGGATCGGGACGCGACAGCACGAAAGCTGTGTGTTCTATCAGGCATGAGGGTGATCCCGATCCGAGGCAGGAACTCATCACTCACCCGTTCATTATGTTCATACATTCCACCCAGATGCACCATCCAATGAGGGTCAGGGGACCATTCCAGGTGGCCGAACACCCGGTACAGGTCATTATTCACCCACTTGTCATGGTCGTAGTAGAACTCGGATCGTGATTGATCACGTCGCGCGCCCGCCCCCATGATCCAGCGTGCGTCCCGACCCAGAGTACTGTGGCGCTCCATCTCGATGTCGTGACGGCGGGATAGGGTGTCGGCCGGATCTTCAGGGGCATTCGCAAAGAAAGCACGACCCTCGTTTTGATGGAAAAAATACTGAAAGATATGGTGTGTGCCCATGTCGCGATGATCTTCCAGCCTGAATTGGAGGTGGCCGGAGTCGAGACTGTCATTGCGAAAAGGTGGATGCGTCTGCTGGGATACGCTGGAGTCTCGCTCTGCCTGGAAGAGGCCGGCGTGTGTTGTCAGTGTCCGTCCTGGCGAGAATTGCCAGTCTCCACGAATCGGCGGTATGCAATCCTTGTCATGACTGGGGCGTTCCATGTGGCGGGGCAGGGTTGCCAATGGGCTCCTAGAAATTCAGAGAAAGGCTTAGGTAGGCTTCGGTGGTTCTATGGTTGCCACGCAACACGGGACCATCCAAACGGCTATCAAAGCCACTGGCCAGAGCGTCCTTCACGGACAGGGTGGCCGAGGCATGGGATCCTAGCGTTCGGCTCAGGTTCAGGTCCAGGAAACCATCTCCCGCATCCGTGGGTGGCGCCCCGGGGTCATCCAGCCAATCGATTGAGCCATAGTGGTAATACTCCATGGTCAGCGTCCAGGCATTGTCTGGTTTAAACATCAATCCAAGGTTGAAGGTGTGACCCGGTATGGAATCGGCCTGGGGACGTGCCTCGGTGGCCACCTGGGTCGTGTCCAGCAGCGCGAAGCCCGCCAATAGGCGCAGGCGGTGCGTGGGCCTGTAATTCCACTGGGTCTCAATGCCCTGGAGGGTCAATCCACCGACGTTGCGAAACTCACCTTCATTTTCGAGTCCGTAAAACAGGCCATAGGGCATTTGAATCAAGTCACGCAGTTCGTTTTGGAACAGCTTCACGTCCGCCTTCAGTTGACCCTCGGCAAACTGGAGGTGGTAGCCCAGTTCAAGCGAATGAATCACTTCCGGCTTGAGCCCACCCCTTGAAACCGTGCGATCTGTTGGCTGGCCGTCCGCTGTGAGATCGACCATGCGGATTTCCTCTTCCGCCAGGCTGGGGGTGCGCACAGCCCGGGAGGCCACGAAGCGCAGGCTGTGTTCCGGATGGGGCATGTAGATCACTGCGCCACGGGGCATGAGGTTATCCCCAGTGATATCGTTGTATTCGTACATGCCGCCCAGGTTTATCAGCCATTGGGATGTTGGAGACCACTCCATATGGCCAAACGCCCGGTACAAGTCGTTGTCAATCCATCCCCGGCCATGGAAATAATAGGATGAGGCGGAACGATCCAGTCGGGCACTGCCGCCGTAGACGATTCTGGAGTCGGGAGAAATCCGGTGCGACGACTCCAGTTCCAGGTCATGACGTTGCGCTCTGGAGTTGCGGTTGGTCCGATAAGGCTGACCATTATTGTTTAAAGCAGTGAAACCATCCTGCAAGTCGTGGAACTGGAAGTAGTACTGAAGCCGGTGGGTCGTGTCCGGATCGCGCGTGTTCTGGACTTGCAGGTGAAAGTGGCCAAGGTCGCGGGTGAATTCGCGAGATGGCAGGCGGTTGCGTACGCGATCAGTCCCTTTACGGGTTTGTCCCAGACCTAGTTGGGTGGTGATGCCAATCCCGGGTTGGGGGTTCCAGTCGGAGCGGGCGCTGAAGGTATCGATGTGCCGCTGATCGTATTTGTCCGGAAAACCATCATCCTCCTTGTGCTGAATGGCAACTCGATAGCTGCTCTGCTCGGTACTGCCACCATAACGCCAGCGCAGATCCCGAACCCCGTTGGAGCCCAGGCGGGTTGACACCTGGTGGCCTTGAGTCTCGGCGGAGTGCCGGGTGAGGATGTTGATGATCGCAAAGAAGGAATTGGATCCATAGGCTGCGGCATTGGGCCCGCGGATCACCTCGATACGTTCGATGTCATCGGGCGTCAGGTCCAGGGCACCCCATTGGACACCCCCATTGATTGAGGTGTAGAGGGAGCGGCCATCCACCAATACCTGTAACTGACGCACGAACTGCTCTGCGAATCCATGATAGGTCACGATGGGGCGCCCACCGCTGGTGGATCCCACCACGAATCCCGGCACCATGCGCAGCAGTTCATGGATATCGCGTGCCTGACTGTTTTGGATCCAGTCCCGGTCGATCACCGTGACCGAGGCCGGCGCCTCGATCAGGGGCTGCTCCAGGCGGGTAGCCGTCAGGGCCACGGGAAGATCCATGAAAAAGTCCTCCTCGGTAGGCCATGACTCCTCGGCCACCACGGGGAAGATCAGGCTCATCCCCACCAGGCCCAGACCCGTGAGCCCCATCCAGCGGTAGTTGCCTGACGACAGGAGCTTCCGGCGACTTTCGGGGGGCATTTCGAAAGGGGTGTCCGGCATGGTTATAATGGGCCCTGAGTCTCGAGGCGACCTTTAGCGATGAATTATCCGACGATGGAATCCTGCGTGGGCAATACGCCCCTGGTACGGCTGCAGCGCCTGCCGGGTGACACCTCCAATGTCCTGCTGGCCAAACTGGAGGGCGACAACCCGGCCGGTTCCGTCAAGGATCGCCCGGCCATGAGCATGATCCGCCATGCCGAGGCCCGCGGTGACATCCAGCCCGGGGATACCCTGATCGAGGCCACCAGTGGCAACACGGGCATTGCCCTGGCCATGGCGGCGGCCATCCGGGGTTATCGGCTGGTCCTTATTATGCCGGAAAACATGAGTGCTGAAAGGCGTGCCGCCATGAAGGCCTTCGGCGCCGAGATCATCCTGGTCACGAAAGAGGAGGGCATGGAGGGCGCGCGGGACCTGGCCCAGCGAATGCACGCCGAGGGCAAGGGGCGTGTGTTGGACCAGTTTGCCAACCCGGACAACCCCCGTGCCCACTATGAGACCACCGGCCCGGAGTTGTGGCGGGACACCCAGGGGCAGATCACTCATTTCGTCAGTTCCATGGGCACCACCGGCACCATCATGGGGGTGTCGCGCTATCTCAAGGAACAGAACCCGAACATCCGGATCATTGGGGTGCAGCCCACCGAAGGCTCGAGCATCCCGGGTATCCGCCGTTGGCCCGAGGCCTATCTGCCCCGCATCTTTGATCCCGCCGCCGTGGACACGGTGATCGATGTCTCCCAGGACGAGGCCGAGCAGACCATGCGGCGACTGGCGGCGGAGGAAGGCATCTTCTCGGGCGTGTCGTCGGGAGGCGCCATGGCGGCGGCCCTGAGGCTGTCGGCTGAATTGGAGAATGCAGTGATCGCCTCCATCGTCTGTGACCGCGGTGACCGCTATATCTCCACCGGCGTGTTTCCCGCATGACGGCTGCCTTTGCGGAACCGGTGATGGTCTTCGACATTGAGACCATCCCCGATGTGGAGGGTGGCCGCAGGATTCATGGCCTGGATGATCTGGATGATGCCAAGGTCGCCAAGGCCCTGTCCCAACTGAGGCTGCAAAAGACCGGTAACGAGTTTCTGGCTCACCACCTGCATCGGGTGGTGGCCATTTCCGTGGTCCTGGCCACCCGTGACCAGTTGCGGGTGTGGTCTTTGGGAGGCCCGGACTCGAACGAGGCCGAACTGGTCCGACGCTTCTTCGAGGGGATTGAGCGCTATGCTCCGACCCTTGTGACCTGGAACGGCGGTGGATTCGACCTGCCGGTGCTGCATTATCGCTCGCTGCTCCACAAGGTGTCGGCGCCCCGGTACTGGGACAACGGCGATGATGATCGCAGCTTTCGCTACAACAATTACCTTTCCCGCTTTCACTGGCGTCACGTGGACCTGATGGATGTGCTGGCCGGTTTTCAGATGCGTGCCAATGCACCGCTGGATGAGATGGCTACCTTGCTGGGTTTTCCCGGCAAGATGGGCATGAGCGGTGCCCATGTGTGGGATGCCTGGCTGGCGGGTGATATCCAGGGTATCCGCAACTACTGCGAGACCGACGTGCTCAACACCTACCTGGTCTTTCTGCGCTTTGAACATCTCAGAGGACGCCTCAGTGATGAGGGCCTGTCGCGGGAGGAGGGGCGCATGGCCGAATTACTGCAGGCTTCGGAAGCCACCCATCTTCAGGCCTTCCATGAGGCCTGGCTCGGACACCCCCCGGAATGAGTCCCAGAAAACGCAATAAACTGCCGGATACGCCGGTGCAGGCGCATATCGACTCCATGACCCACGAGGGGCGCGGTGTCACCCGCGTGGAAGGCAAGGCCGTCTTCGTGGATGGGGTGCTGCCCGGCGAGACCGTGACCTTCCGATATACCCAGCGTCGCCGCCGTTATGACGAAGGTCGTGTCGACCAGGTGCTGGAGGCCTCAAGCGATCGGGTGGAACCCCGTTGCCCCCACTTCGGTATCTGTGGCGGGTGTGTGCTCCAGCACATGGATCCAGCCGCCCAGGTGCGGGCCAAGGAGCAGGCCATGCTGGAGAATCTTCAGCATCTTGGGGGTGTGAGTCCCGAACGGGTGCTCCCCGCCATCACCGGCCCCCGGTGGGGCTACCGGCGCAAGGCTCGCCTGGGCGTGAAGCATGTGCCCAAAAAGGGGGGCGTGCTGGTGGGCTTTCGGGAGCGGGGCAGCCCCTATCTGGCCGAACTGGAGGTCTGCCACGTGCTGCATCCGGCGGTGGGTGAGCGCATCATGGCCCTGCGGGATCTGCTCACGGCCATGCAGGCGCGGGACCGGATCCCGCAGATTGAAATGGGTGTGGGGGACGATGATGCAACTGCCCTGGTGTTTCGTCACCTGGATCCTCTCACCGAGGGGGACCGGGAGCGTTTGAAGGCCTTCGGCCAGGACCATAGCCTGCAGATCTGGCTGCAACCCGGTGGCCCGGACAGCATCACCCCCCTGTGGCTGGAGCCCCCGGCGGATCTGTGTTTCACTCATCCGGAGGAGGGTCTGCGTATCCCGTTCTCCCCTGTGGATTTCATCCAGGTGAATCGTGATGTGAATCATCTTATGGTGCCTCAGGCCATGGAGCTATTGCAGGTGGCACCGGAGCATGGGGTGCTGGACCTGTTCTGCGGCCTGGGTAATTTCACCCTGCCGCTGGCGCGGCGGGCCGCCCGGGTGACGGGGGTGGAGGGGGATGCGGCCATGGTGGAACGGGCCCGGGAGAATGCAGTCAAAAACGGTATCCACAACACCCGTTACTTTGCCGCCGATCTGAGTGCGGACCTTGCCGGGGCCCCCTGGTTGTCCGAGCCGGTGGATCGGGTCCTGCTGGACCCGCCCCGCTCTGGCGCCCGGGAGGTGCTGGGGCCGGTGGCGGCCCTGGCGCCGGGCCGGATCGTCTATGTCTCCTGCAACCCGGCCACACTGGCCCGGGATGCGGGCGAACTGGTCCGGCAACATGGCTATCGTCTGGAGGCGGCGGGTGTCATGGACATGTTTCCGCACACGGCTCATGTGGAGTCCATGGCGGTGTTCAGCCGCTGACAGCGAGGCAGATCATGATCGATACCACCACCCTGGTCCTGAGCAAGGGCCTTTTGACGGCTGCGATCCTGCTGGGCGGTTGCGCCTGGCAGATCTGGTCGGTGAAGCGGGCGTTGAGGGAGCGGAGGGAGAAAAAAGGCTGATGTGATGGGTCAGCCGCTCCGCCCTCACCCCAACCCCTCTCCCGCCAGCGGGAGAGGGGCGTCAAGGGAGACCCCAGAGCTCAGATGTCCCGCAACAACTCGTTGATGCCCACCTTGGAGCGCGTCTTCTCGTCCACCTTCTTGACGATCACCGCACAGTACAGGCTGTACTTGCCATCCTTGGCGGGCAGGTTGCCTGAGACCACCACGGAGCCGGCCGGGATGCGGCCAAAGGTGATCTCATCCTTCTCCCGATCGTAGATGCGGGTGCTCTGACCCAGGTAGACCCCCATGGAGATCACCGAGCCTTCCTCCACGATCACCCCTTCCACCACCTCGGAGCGGGCTCCGATGAAGCAGTTGTCTTCAATGATGGTGGGCGAGGCCTGCAGGGGTTCCAGCACGCCACCGATACCCACACCGCCGGACAGATGCACGTTCTTGCCGATCTGCGCACAGGAGCCCACCGTGGCCCAGGTGTCCACCATGGTGCCGGTGTCCACAAAGGCACCGATGTTTACATAGGAGGGCATCAGGACCACGCCCGGGGCGATGAAGGCACCTCGACGGGCGGTGGCAGGGGGCACCACGCGCACGCCGCCTTCACGTAATTCCCGCGAGTTCACGTCGGCCCATTTGGAATCCACCTTGTCGAAATAATTGGTGAAGCCCCCCTTGATGAACTGGTTGTCGTTGATGCGGAATGACAGCAGCACGGCCTTCTTGAGCCATTCATTCACGACCCATTCGCCATCGCGCTTTTCCGCCACCCGGGCCGTGCCCCGATCCAGCATGTCGATGGTTTCCATCACCGCATCCCGCAGGCGGGTCTCGGCATTGCGTGGGGTGATTTCCGAACGTCGTTCAAAGGCGTCTTCAATCAGGGTCTGAATGTCGCTCATGGGAGTTCCTCTGGGGGGCAAAACGGTTGATGTGTGAATTTTAAAGGGTGATTATCACTGCTGTCATTGCGCCTGGGTCGGATTCATTCACTCCAGGTAACGGCGAATGCGGTGGGCAGCGGCGATGCAGTCTTCCAACGGCGCTACCAGCGCCATGCGAACCCGCCCTTGGCCTGGATTGCCTGTCGCGGTGGAACGCGAGAGGTAACTGCCAGGCAGCACGGTCACGTGTTCACGGGCAAAGAGTTCGCGGGCAAAGGTGTCGTCATCAACGGGGGTGTGCGCCCATAGATAGAAGCCTGCGTCGGGCCGCTGAACCTCCAGCACCCCGTTCAGGATGGGGAGAACCGCATCGAACTTGCGGGTGTAGAGCCTCCGGTTCTCCTGCACGTGGGATTCGTCATTCCAGGCGGCAATGCTGGCGGCCTGGGCTGGAGGTGCCATGGCACAGCCATGGTAGGTGCGGTACTGGTGGAAATGCTCCAGAAGCCGGGCATCCCCCGCGACGAAGCCCGATCTCAGGCCGGGTAGATTGGAGCGTTTGGACAGGCTGTGGAAGACCACCACCCGCTCAAAATCCGTGTAACCGGCTCGTACCGCGGCGCCCAGCATCCCCGGAGGCGGGGCGGTGTCGGTGAAATGGATCTCCGAGTAGCACTCGTCAGCGGCGATGATGAAATCATGGGCGTGGGCCAGGGTGAGCAGTCGCTGCATGAAGGCCTCATCCATGACGGTGCCGCTGGGGTTGCCGGGATTGCAGATATAAAGGAGCTGGCAGTCCTGCCATTGATCCTCGGAGATGGCATCAAGGTTCGGCAGGAACCCCTGATCCGCCTCCAGGTTCATGAAGAACGGCCGGGCCCCCGCCAGCAGGGCTGCGCCTTCATAGATCTGGTAGAAGGGGTTGGGCATCATCACCAGGGGGTTGCTTCGGGTGCGATCCACCACGCATTGGGCCAGCGCGAACAGGGCCTCCCGGGTGCCGTTGACCGGCAGTACCTGACGCTCCGGATCCAGGCTTGCCGATGGCAACTGGAAGCGCCGCACGGCCCAGTTGCGAATGGCCTGGCGCAGTTCCAGTCCGCCGCGGGTCATGGGATAGCGGCCCAGGCCCGCCAGGCTGGCCTGCAATGCCTGCAGGGCGATCTCCGGAGGCGCGTGGGCTGGCTCGCCGATGGAAAGTGGAATGGGACTCAGATGCGCGGGAGGCGTGATACCCTGCTTGAGGGCCGCAAGCTTCTGAAAGGGATAGGGCTGCAGGCGATCCAGATCGGGATTCATGTCTTGGGGGCACGAAAAGGGCGCCATAGTATACGGCAGATGACACCACGATGAAGGGTCAGCCTGCGGCGGCGAAGGCACGGGTTTAGACCGCCAACTCCTTGGGAGGCTGTTCCGCCGAACCGATCTCCAGCGCTTCTGTCAGCCGTGAGGCGATCAGCGCCTGTTGTGCAGGGTCGCTGATGGGGGTGTCATCCAGATTGGAGATATAGAACACGTCATCGGCCTGTTCGCCGGCAGTGGCAATCTTGGCATTGTGGACCTTCACCTGACAGTCGGTGAGGATGATGCCGATACGCGAGAGCAGGCCCGGACGGTCCGCCGTGCTGATGTTCAACACGGTGCGCAAATGATGCGTATGCGGCGCGAATCTCACCTCGGTGGGGACGTCGAAGTGCTTGAGTTGACGGGGGGTGGAGCGACGCACCATGCCGGGGCGGCGGTCAGGCTCCTTCAGGCGTTCCTTGAGCAGACGCCCGATTTCCTGGACCCTGAAAGGGTTGTCGATGGGCTGGCCGATATCTTCCAGTACCAGGAAGGTATCCAGGGTGCGGCCGCTGCTGGTTGTAATGATGCGGGCATCCACGATGTCCAGGCCCAGTTGGGTCAGCGCCGTGCTGGTCAGGGCGAACAGGTGGGGGTGGTCTTCTGTATAGAGGAAGATCTCGGTGCTGCCCCGGGCCGTCTCCTGACGCACCTGGACCAGCGGCAGATCCTCTTCGTCCACCTCATGGATGGCCCGGGTATGCCAGGCAATCTCATCGGCGGAGTGACGCAGGAAATAGTCCACGTCAAAGTCATTCCAGATGGCGAAACAGTGTGCCTCATCCACGCCGCGAGATTTGAGTAGCTCCAGTGCGTGGGTTTGCACCTCGCCTACCAGCTCATCCTGGTCCGGGGGATTGTCCAGCCCGCGACGCAGCATGCGCTGGGTGGAGGCATACAGGTTGGAGAGCAGGGAGTTCTTCCAGGAGTTCCATAACTTGGGGTTGGTGCCCCGAATATCGGCCACGGTGAGCAGATAGAGATAGTTCAGGCGCATGGTATTGCCCACCTGGGAGGCGAATTCCATGACCACGTCCGGATCCGAGATGTCCCGGCGCTGGGCGGTGAGGGACATGAGCAGGTGGGCGCGAACCAGCCAGCCCACCAGGTTGGCATCGTACAGGGCCAGCCCATGACGCAGACAGAATTCCCGTGCCTCTTCTGCGCCCAGTTCCGAGTGGTCACCGCCGCGTCCCTTGGCAATATCATGAAACAGACCGGCCAGGTAAAGCAGTTCTGGCTTGGGGATGCGCCGAAAGATGCGCGAGCACTCGGGGAGTTCGTGATCATGCTCACTGTTGGCGAAGCGCCGCAGGTTGCGGATGACAGCCAGGGTGTGTTCGTCCACGGTGAAGACATGAAACAGATCGTACTGCATGCGTCCCACGATCAGGGCAAAGGTGGGCAGGTAGGCGGCCAGTACCCCGTAGCGGTTCATGCGGCGCAACTGGTGAGTGACGCCATGGGGTTGACGCAGAATCTCCATGAACAGGCTGCGGCAGGCCAGGTCCTGGCGGAACTTGTCATCGATCAGGCCGCGGTGGGCACGGATCTCGCGGATGGTGGACGCGCGGATGCCCTTGAGATCCGGATGCTGCTGAAGCAGCAGGAAGACTTCCAGCAGGGCAGGGGGGTACTGCCGGAACACCCGGGGGTGGGTGATCTCCAGAAAGCCGCGCCTTGCCTGGAAACGCCGGTTGATGGGCACGATGTCATCATCGGTGTCATCCAGCAGGATGGCCTCGCTGAAATGCTGCAAGAGCATTTCATTGAGCCGTTCCAGTTCCATCACGGTGCGGAAGTACTGTTGCATGAACTGTTCAACCGCCAGATTGTGGTCGTGGTCACTAAAGCCCAGGAGGTTGGCCAGGCGGCGCTGATAATCGAACAGCAGTCGATCCTCCTTGCGGCCGCTGAGCATGTGCAGGGCAAAACGCACCCGCCACAGAAAGGCTTGGCCATCCATCAGGTCGTGGTATTCGGCCTGGGTGAGAAAGCCGTGGGCCACCAGTTCCGCCAGGGCGCTGGAGCCGAAGTGGCGTTGGGTGACCCAGCCGATCATCTGGATATCGCGCAGCCCCCCGGGGCTTTCCTTGAGGTTGGGCTCCAGGCGATAAGCAGTCTCGCCAAAGCGCTGATGACGGGCCTCCTGTTCATCCAGCTTGGCGGCAAAAAAGGCCCGGCTGTTCCACATGCGCTCCGGGCTGATGCGTGATTCCAGCTCCGAGAACAGGGTGTCCGGGCCGGTCAGGGCACGGGATTCCAGCAGGTTGGTGGCCACGGTGATATCGGCGGCGGCTTCACGGCTGCAGTCCTCCAGGCTACGCACGCTATGCCCCAGTTCCAGGCCAATATCCCAAAGAAACGTCACGAAGGCGCCCAGGCGTTCCTCGGTGGCCGGGGAGATCTCATTCTCATACAGGATCACGATATCCACATCCGATCCCGGATGCAGGTCGCCCCGTCCATACCCCCCCACGGCGGCCAGGCCCAGCGTCTTTTCCCGGTGCAGGTCCATGGCCTCCCAGGCGGTGATCAGTAATCGATCCATGGTGGCGGCCCGGGCCTGCACCAGGTCGGTCACGGCGCAGCCTTCGGCGAAGGCGGTCTCCAGCGCCTGGCGTACGTGGTTGAGCGTATCCACATAGGTTTGCCGGTGCGGCGGGGAATGGGCACGCAACCGTTGCTCTTGCGCCTCCCAGTCCAGGCGCTGTTGAATGGATTCCGGCAGGGGCCTCAAGGTGGGCATGGGCTGGCTCTCAGCTGATGCGCTCGTCCTTGCGCAGGGTCAGGATCTCGTGGCCTTCCTCGGTCACCAGGATGGTGTGTTCCCACTGGGCCGACAGGCTGTGGTCCTTGGTGACCACTGTCCAGCCGTCGGCCAGAAGTCTTGTGTGACGTTTGCCGACATTCACCATGGGCTCGATGGTGAAGGTCATGCCCGGTTGCAGTTCCATGCCTTCGCCGGGCGAACCGAAGTGCAGCACCTGGGGATCCTCGTGGAATTCCCGGCCGATGCCGTGACCACAGTATTCGCGCACCACGCTGCACCGTTCAGCCTCGGCGTAGGTTTGCACAGCATGGCCGATGTCACCCAGGCGGGCGCCGGGACGCACCATCCGGATGCCTCGCCACAGGGCCTCATGGGCGATATCCACCACGCGCTGTGCCTTCACCGAGGGTTTGCCAATGATGAACATGCGGCTGGTGTCGCCATGGTAGCCGTCGTGGATCACGGTGATGTCAATGTTCAGGATGTCCCCATCCTTCAGGCGACGTTCCCCGGGAATGCCGTGGCACACCTGGTGGTTCAGTGAGGTACAGATGGAGCGGGGAAAGCCCCGGTAGTTCAATGGCGCAGGTATTGCCCTCTGTACGTTGACAATGTGGTGATGGCAGAGTTCGTCCAGCTCGCCGGTGGTGATCCCGGCCTGCACATGGGGCGTGATCATCTCCAGAACTTCGGCGGCCATACGGCCGGCCACGCGCATTTTTTCGATCTCTTCCGGGGTCTTGATGGATACGGGCATCAGGTGGGGTCCATGGCGGGTTGTGACGCGCTATGCGTTTGTTGTGAAAGACCGTTTATGGTATAAAGCGCCCGCGCTCCATGCAAACCAGACCGCCGGGAGCGTCCACTCTATCGAATCCACACATACGCCGTCACTCATGGCTGGGTGCCCTTTTCGGGTTGCCATGCGGGGCGTATGGAGGCTCAACCCTCAGGAGAATCATTATGCCTAACGTGACCATGCGTCAGATGCTCGAAGCGGGCGTTCATTTCGGACACCAGACCCGCTACTGGAACCCGAAGATGGATCAGTACATCTTCGGTCACCGCAACAAGATCCACATCATCAACCTCGAGAAGACGGTCCCGTGCTTCAACGACGCGATGAACTACCTGGGCAAGATGGCCGCCAACGGTGGCAACATCATGTTCGTGGGGACCAAGCGTTCCGCCCGTGATCTGGTGGCTGAGCACGCTAAGCGCTGCAAGATGCCCTATGTGAACCATCGCTGGCTGGGGGGCATGCTGACCAACTTCAAGACCGTGCGCCAATCCATCCGTCGCCTCAAGGATCTGGAGGCCATGCAGGAAGACGGTAGCCTCAGGGTTCTGAACAAGAAGGAAGCCCTGATGCGCACCCGCGAGATGGAAAAACTCGACCGCAGCCTGGGCGGCATCAAGGATATGCCCGGCCTGCCCGATGCCCTGTTCGTGATCGACGTGGGTTACGAACGCATTGCCATCAGCGAAGCCCGCAAGCTGGGTATTCCGGTGGTGGCCGTGGTGGATAGCAACAACTCCCCTGATGGCGTTGATTACGTGATTCCCGGCAATGATGACGCCATGCGTGCCATCCAGCTGTACGTCAGCGCTGCTGCGGATGCCATCAATGACGCCTTGAATGTGGCCCGTGCCGGTGCCGGCGAAGAGTTCGCCGAGGAGAAGGGCGAGGCGCCCGCCCCGGCCGCTGAACCCACGCCAGCCCCCGAAGCCGGCCAGGCTGAGGCCAGGTAACTCTTCCCGGGCTCTGCCGATGCCCATCGGGTATCGGCGGGGCGCTGCAAACGAATTCTCAGGAGTATCCCCATGCAGATTACCGCATCCATGGTCAAAGAACTGCGCGAGACCACCGGCGCAGGCATGATGGAGTGCAAGAAGGCCCTGACAGCCGCCAATGGCGACATGGACGCCGCCATCGAGCAGATGCGCAAGTCCGGTGCCGCCAAGGCCGTCAAGAAGGCTGATCGTGTCGCTGCCGAAGGGCAGGTGATGGTGGCCAACTCGGACGATCATCGTCGTGCCGCTATCGTCGAAGTCAACTGCGAAACCGACTTCGTGGCCAAGGACGAGAACTTCAAGGCATTTGTTGCCCAGGTGGCCGAACAGGCATTGGCACAGCAGCCCGCCGACGTGGACGCCCTGATGGCGTTGTCCGGCCCCGAAGGCAGCCTCGAGGAGACTCGCGCAGCCCTGGTGGCCAAGATTGGCGAGAATGTCCAGGTGCGCCGCTTCGAACGCTTCGCCAGTGAAGATGGTGAGCTGGCCCATTATCTCCATGGCACCCGCATTGGTGTCGTGGTGGAAATGATCGGCGGCAATCAGGATCTGGCTCGCGACGTGGCCATGCATATCGCCGCCAGCCACCCCGTGTGCGTGGACGAGAGTCAGGTTCCTCAGGACCTGCTCCAGAAGGAAGAGGCCGTTTTCCGCGCCCAGGCTGAGGAAAGCGGTAAGCCGGCTGAAATCATTGACAAGATGATTACCGGGCGTATCAAGAAATATCTGAGCGAAGTCACCTTGCTGGGTCAGCCCTTCGTCAAGGATCCTGACCAGACGGTGGGCCAGATGCTCAAGACCGCCGGTGCCCAGGTAAGACAGTTCGCTCGTTTTGAAGTGGGCGAAGGGATTGAGAAGAAGACGGAGAACTTCGCTGAAGAGGTCATGGCCCAAGCGAAGGGCTCCTGATATTGTTTTAAAGAAAACACTGCCCCAAAACCCGGGGCCCATGGCCCCGGGGACCGACAATCCAGCCATCAAGGTTACCCATGACTGACGACACCCGCCCTGCCTATAAGCGAATCCTGCTGAAGCTGAGTGGCGAGGCCCTGATGGGAGATCTGGAATACGGGATCTGTCCTAATGTGTTGGGGCGGGTGGCTCGCGAGGTGGCTGAACTGAGCCGACTCGGCGTCGAGGTGGCCATCGTGATCGGCGGAGGTAATATCTTCCGGGGGGCTGGAATGGCCCAGGCCGGTATGGATCGGGTCAGCGCCGATCACATGGGCATGCTGGCCACCGTGATGAACGGCCTGGCCATGCAGGATGCCCTGGAGCGGGTCGGCAAGTTCTGTCGGGTCATGTCTGCGCTCAAGATCAATCAGGTCTGCGAGGACTACATCCGTCGCCGTGCGGTGCGTCATCTGGAAAAGGGTCGCATCGTCGTATTTGCCGCCGGTACCGGCAATCCCTTTTTTACCACTGATACTGCCGCCAGCCTGCGTGCCATCGAGATGAACTGCGATGTCATGATCAAGGCCACCAAGGTGGACGGTGTTTACGATTCCGACCCCATGCACAATCCCGATGCCAAGCGTTATGAGCGGTTGACCTTCGACGAGGTCCTGACCGCGCGTCTGGGGGTCATGGATGCCACAGCCATTGTCATGTGTCGGGATAACGATATGCCCCTTCGGGTGATCAACATATTCAAGGAGGGGGAACTCATGCGGCTCGTCATGGGCGAGCGCGTGGGTACCCTGGTCGAGAGAGGTTGAGTGACATGCTTGATGCCATAAAAGATGATGCCGCCACCCGCATGGGCAAGAGTATCGATTCCCTGCGGCTGGAAATGGCCAAGATCCGCACGGGCCGTGCCCACACCAGCCTGCTGGACCATGTACAGGTGGAGTACTACGGTAGCAATGTACCCATCAATCAGGTGGCCAACGTCAACGTGGAGGATGCGCGTACCCTGACCGTGACGCCCTGGGAACGGGATATGGTGAGCAAGGTGGAAAAGGCCATCATGAATTCGGATCTGGGCCTGAACCCTTCGTCCGTCGGCACCGTGATCCGCGTGCCCATGCCGGCCCTCACCGAGGAACGGCGCAAGGAACTGGTCAAGGTGGTGCGCCATGAGGCGGAAAACGCCCGGGTGGCGATCCGCAATATCCGGCGGGATGCCAACAGCGAGCTCAAGTCGCTGCTCAAGGATAAGTCCATCACTGAGGATGATGATCGCCAGGGTCAGGAAATTGTACAGAAGCTGACCGATCAGTACATTGCCGAAGTGGACAAGGTGCTGGCCCAGAAAGAAAAAGAACTCATGGCCGTCTGATTCTCGCGGATGGACTCGATAACGCAGTGACACCATTTCCCGTGAATGCGACGGGCACGCCGCGCCATGTGGCCATCATCATGGATGGTAATGGCCGGTGGGCCCGCTCGCGCATGCTTCCCCGAACCGAAGGTCATCGTCAGGGCGTGAATTCCGCCCGCATGGCGGTGCGCTACTGTGTCGAACAGGGTGTTCGTGTTCTGACCCTTTTCGCCTTCAGCAGCGAGAACTGGCGTCGCCCCCGTCAGGAGGTGGGCACGTTGATGGATCTGTTTGTTGGGTCTATCGGCCGCGAGGTGCCAGAACTGGTGGAGAAAGGCATCCGCCTGCGTTTCATTGGCGAGCGCGCCGCCTTTTCCTCAAAGCTCCAGAAAAGAATGGCCGATGCCGAGGAGCGCACCCGTGAAAACAAGCGGATGGAGCTGGTGGTGGCGGTCAGCTACGGGGGCCGTTGGGACATCGCCCATGCCGCGGCCGCAGTGGCCGAGCAGGTGCGTTGTGGTGAACTGGATCCTGAGCACATTACCCCCGAGGTGATGGAGGCGCACTTGTCCACTGCGGGCCTGCCCGAGCCGGATCTATTTGTGCGTACCGGTGGCGAGCAGCGCATCAGTAATTTCCTCTTGTGGCAACTGGCTTACACCGAGTTGTTCTTTACTGACGTGCTGTGGCCGGATTTCAAGGAAGAGGAGCTGGGCCGGGCGTTTGAATATTATGCCGGGCGTCAACGGCGCTTTGGGCATATCCAGGAACAGATCGCGGGACGGGAGTAGGGGATGCTTAAGCAGCGGGTGATCACCGGCATATTCCTGGCGGCAGCCGTGGTGGCGACCGTCCTGTTGCTGCCCAGTGGTGTGTTTGCGGTGGCCATGTTGGCAGTCACGTTGCTTGGGGCCTGGGAATGGAGTCGCCTGTGCGGGCTGGATGAAGCGCCGGTTCGGGCCGCCTATGTGGGGTCCCTGGCGATATTGGGAGGGGTGACCTGGTGGCTCGTCTTTGTTCAGGCGCACTTGTGGCCCGTGGCGGTTGGTGTGGTGTGGTGGGCTTGCGTGCTGGGCGTGCTTGCCCTGTACACGCCGGGGCAAGGAGAGCGTGAGGCACTGCGCCGTTACGGGCTGGGATTGGCGGGGGCGCTGACCTTGATCCCGGCCTGGATCGCACTGGTCTGGTTTCATCAATCCCAGCCGTTGTGGGTGTTGTACCTGGTGTTGCTCACCGCCACCGCCGACACGGCAGCCTACTTCACCGGAAAACGGTTCGGTCGGGTGAAACTGGCGCCCTCCATCAGCCCGGGCAAGACCCGAGAGGGGCTGCTCGGGGCCGTTGCGGCCATCATACCCTTCGGGCTGCTGGGTGCCTGGGGGTTCGGGGTGACGCCGGGATGGTGGTTTTATTTCGTGGCCCTGTGTGTGATCACCGCATTGATTTCGGTGGCCGGTGATCTGTTCGAGAGCCTGGTCAAGCGGGAGGCCGGGGCCAAGGACAGCGGCACCCTTCTTCCCGGACATGGTGGGGTCATGGATCGCATCGATAGCCTGACCGCCGCCGCGCCGGTCTTCCTGATCGGTCTCCTGTGGGCCGGAATTATGGCAAGATAGCCCACGGCAAGGGGTCGGGGTTTCTTGATGCCTCCGATCCGGTATCCTGCACGCGCCGGCGATGTCCGTCAGCGTCAACATGACTGTATGAGTACCGGGAGTCTTTCCATGGCTGCTTCCCCCAAGGGCGTAACGGTTCTCGGCGCCACCGGAACCATCGGCGTCAACACCCTGGACGTGATGGCACGTCATCCTCAGCTTTACCGGGCCGTGGCGCTCACTGCCAACGGTAACGTGGACCGCCTGGTGGAACAGTGCCGTGTTCATCGGCCTGCCTACGCCGTGGTGGCCGATCCCGCTCAGGAAGGGATGCTGGTCGCCGGATTGAAGGCCGCCGGGCTGGAGACAGAGGCGATGTCAGGCCCCGAAGCTTTGGCACACGTGGCCTCATTGCCCGAGACCGATTACGTGATGGCAGCCATTGTCGGCGGCGCTGGCCTGCTGCCTTCCCTGGCCGCAGCGCGGGCCGGCAAACGGGTGTTGCTGGCCAACAAGGAAGCCCTGGTCATGTCCGGGCGAATCTTCATGGATCAGATCCGTCAAAGTGGCGCCGAACTCCTGCCCATCGACAGCGAACATAATGCCATCTTTCAGTGCATGCCCGGCGATTTCGATCGGGGCCTGAACCGGGTGGGTGTTGAACGCATCCTGCTGACCGCCTCTGGCGGCCCCTTTCGTGCCTATGCCGCCTCGGATCTGGAGGCGGTGACCCCGGAGCAGGCCTGTGCGCATCCCAACTGGGTGATGGGGCGAAAGATTTCAGTGGACTCCGCCTCCATGATGAACAAGGGACTGGAGCTGATCGAGGCGTGCTGGCTGTTCGATACCACGCCGGACAAGGTGGAGGTGGTGCTGCATCCCCAGAGCGTAATTCACTCCATGGTTTCCTACTCCGACGGTTCGGTACTGGCCCAGTTGGGCAATCCCGACATGCGCACCCCTATCGCACATGCCCTGGCCTGGCCAGAACGTATTGCCTCAGGCGTGGAGCCACTGGATATCGTGCAGGTAGCCCGGCTGGACTTCGAGCGTCCCGATATGGATCGCTTCCCGTGTCTGCGTCTGGCCTACGAATCCTTTGAGGCGGGTGGGACGGCCACTGCGATTCTCAACGCCGCCAATGAAGTGGCTGTCGAGGCCTTCCTGGATGCACGTATCCGCTTTACCGATATTCCGCGGGTGATATCCCACTGCCTGGAGACCATGGAGCTGGGGGCGGCCGATACACTGGAAGAGGTTCTGGCAGCCGATGAGGCGGCCCGCGCAGTGGCCTATGCAAGTATCACGGCCGGCGGGCTTGATCGGCGGGTCACGGCTTGATGACCTTTCTGATCAGCGTTCTGGCCTTTGTCGTGGCCATTGGTTTGCTGGTTACCGTGCATGAGTTCGGTCACTACTGGGTGGCACGTCGCTGTGGCGTGAAGGTGCTGCGTTTTTCGGTGGGCTTCGGGCGACCGCTTTGGCGTCGCGTAGCCGGTCGAGACCGCACCGAATATGTGATTGCCGCCATCCCACTGGGTGGGTACGTAAAGATGCTGGACGAGCGCGAGGAACCGGTTGCCGATAAGGATTTACCTCGTGCCTTCAACCGCCAGAGCGTCTGGCGCCGCATGGCGATCGTGATTGCCGGTCCCACTGCCAATTTCCTCTTCGCCATCGCTGCCTTCACGCTGATGTTCATCGTCGGTGTCACAGGAGTGAAGCCGCTGGTGGGCGAGGTGATGCCCGGGTCCTTGGCCGATCAGGCGGGCTTCGAACGCCAGGATGAGGTGCTGCGAGTGGAAGATCAGTCCACGCCGACCTGGGAACTCGTGGCGCTCAATCTGCTCGAAAAGGGGCTGGATGCCCGGGAGGTGGAGGTGCTCGTGCGCACCGCCGGTGGGCGGGAGGTGTGGAGAACACTGGACCTGACCGATCGGCGCCAGTTGCTGGCTGACGGTGCCCTCCTGGATAAATTGGGGATCGAGGCCTGGCGGCCCTGGTCCGAACCGGTCTTTGGCGAGGTGTTGGCCGACGGGCCGGCCGCCCGTGCCGGCGTGCAAACGGGAGACCGTATCCTGAGTGTGGATGGGGCAGCCCTCTCCAGTTGGGCCGCCTGGGTCGATCATGTCCGCGCGCGTCCGGGTGAGACGCTGGAAGTACGTGTGGAGAGGGACGGTTCACCTGTCACACTGACCCTGCAGACCGAAGTTCACGAGGAAGAAGGGGAGCGTATCGGCCGAATCGGCGCCTGGCCTCATGTGGATAACGAGGCCGCCGAGGCCATGCAGCGCCAGGTGCGTTACAGTCCGTTCCAGGCCATCGCCCTGGGGGTGGAACGCACCTGGGATATGTCGGTACTGACTCTGCGCGTGATGTGGCGTCTGATCACCGGAGAGGCGGCGGCCAGTAACATTGCTGGCCCCGTGAGCATTGCTGAGTATGCCGGTGTGAGCGCCGTTATTGGTTTGTCGGCATTTCTGAGCTTTCTGGCCATTGTCAGTTTGAGTCTGGGCATTATTAATCTGCTGCCCGTGCCCATCCTGGATGGGGGGCATCTGCTGTACTACGTGGTGGAGATCATCAAAGGCAGTCCGGTCTCACAGACCGCCGAAGCCATCGGCCAGCGCATTGGCCTGGTGATGATCGCCATGCTCATGACGCTGGCCTTTTACAACGATTTCATGCGAATCCTGGGTTGAATCTGAATGTTCCTTGAGGTGCGACGTCTGATCGCCGGTACGGGCCTGGCCATTGCCTTGTCGAGTACACCGACCATCCTGCATGCCAGTAATGATGCCTTTGTCATTGAAGACATCGAGGTGGAGGGCCTGCAGCGCATCGCTGCCGGTACCGTCTTCAGCTATCTGCCGGTGGGGGTGGGTGACACCTTCGACGAGGCCCAGAGTGCCGATGTCATTCGTGCCCTTTACCGTACCGGCTTCTTTTCGGATGTCTCCCTGCTGCGGCGTGATGGGGTGTTGGTGGTGACAGTCGAGGAGCGGCCAGCCATCAACGAGATTCGCATCAGTGGTAACCGGGACATCAAGACCGAACAGTTGATGGACGCCCTGCAGCAGGTGGGAATGGCCCGCGGCCGTGTCTTCAATCGCAGCGTGCTTGAGCGGATGGAGAACGAACTGCTTCAGCAGTATTTCGCACGGGGCAAATACAACGTCCAGGTGGACGTGGATGTGGATGAACTGCCCCGTAATCGCGTGGATGTCGTGATTGATATTGCCGAGGGCCGGGTGGCTCGCATCCAGCAAATCAACCTGGTGGGTAACGAGACCTATTCCGACCAGGAACTGACCGGTCGCTTCGAATCCGGAGCCCCCCCCTGGTACAACCCCTTCAGCCGTCGCGATCACTATTCACGCCAGCGCCTCTCCGGGGACCTGGAGGCCTTGCGTTCCCGTTATCTGGATTCGGGTTTTGTGAATTTCAATATCGATTCCACCCAGGTCACGCTGACCCCGGATCGCAAGGATATCTACGTCACCATCAATATTGATGAGGGTGAGCAGTACGCCATCAGTGAGGTCAGTCTGGCGGGTGATCTGGTCGTGGGGGAGGAGGCACTGCGCGCGTTGCTGGAGGTTGAGTCCGGCGACACCTTTTCGCGCAGCCGCATTACCCGCAGTGCCAATGCCATCAGCGATCGGCTGGGAGACGAGGGCTATGCGTTCGCCAACGTGAACCCCATTCCCGAACTGGATGAAGACAACCGCACTGTAGCGCTGACCTTCTTTGTGGATCCTGGGCAGCGGGTTTACGTGCGACGTATCAATTTCAGTGGCAACACCCGCACCCGCGATGAAGTCTTCCGCCGCGAGATGCGACAGATGGAGGGTGGGTGGTATTCCGCGTCCAATGTGGACCGTTCCCAGGTGCGTTTACAGCGTCTCTCCTACGTGGAGGAAGTGAATGTGGAAACACGCCGTGTCCCCGGTACCGAGGACCAGGTGGACCTGGATATTTCCGTGCGTGAACGTCTGTCGGGTAACTTCATGATTGGTGCAGGTTATTCCCAGAGTCAGGGGGTTCTTTTCAACACCAGCGTCTCGCAGGAAAACTTCTTCGGCACGGGCAATCGCGTATCGCTGGCGGTGAACAACAGTCAGGTCAGTACGCTCTACAGCCTGTCCTACACCAACCCCTATTACACCATTGATGGTGTAAGCCGTGGCTTTAATGTGTTTTATCGGGAGACCGATGCATTCCGGGCGGATATCTCCCGTTACTCGTCCAACCGACTGGGAGCCAACCTCACCTACGGTATTCCGCTGACCGAGTACGATACGTTCCGTATCACGCCCGGATTCGAGAGTATCGAGATCCTGACCTCGGACAATACGCCCGACGAGATCTTCGAGTACCTGGACACCGAGGGAGATCAGTTTGATCTGTACACCTTGACGGCCAGTCTCAGTCACGACACCCGCAATCGTACAGTATTCGCCGAGAAGGGGAATTTGCAGCGGGGGACGCTGGAGTTCTCCGTGCCTGGCAGCGATCTGGAGTACTACAAGATCGACTATCGCAACGAACTGTTCACGCCGGTGCGGGAAAAGATCACTTTCAAGCTTTCCGGGGAAGTGGCCTATGGAGAGGCCTATGGGGATACCGGGGATCTGCCGTTCTTCGAGAAGTATTTCGCGGGCGGTACGCGCTCCGTGCGCGGTTACCGGGATCTTAGCTTGGGTCCCCGCGATAGCCGTCATGACCCCTTTGGCGGTAATTTCCGTGTGCTGGGTGGGGCCGAGTTGATCTTTCCGCCGCCCTTCATGGAAGAGGCCGCCAATGTGCGCATGAGCCTGTTCCTGGACGCCGGTCAGGTCTACCCCAGTTACGAGGACTTTGAGGCCGATGAGATCCGCGCCTCGGTCGGGGTGGGCATGACCTGGTTGTCGCCGGTGGGCGCGTTGACTTTCAGTCTGGCCGAGGCTTTAAATGACGAACCCGGTGACAAGCTCCAGTCCTTCCAATTCAATATTGGCGCTTCCTTCTGAGATACGGGGAGTCACTGTACGGGCGTCCCCATTGCCGCGGAGAACACGTTTGAAGAGCCATATCTCGCAAGTTGTCGCCGGACTGCTACTGGTCCTGATGGGGATGCTGCCTGGGAGCGTGCTGGCGGCGGACTCCGTCGCCTTCGTGAACATCAATCGAGTCATGGAGCAATCCCCCCAGGCGGAGGCCTCGCTGAGTGCCCTGGAGGAGGAATTTGCGCCTCGGGACGCCGAACTGGTGGCCGAACGCGACGCGCTGCGCCGGTTGCAGCAGCGTCTTGAGCGTGACACCGATATCATGGGTTCCGAGGAGCGCCTGGATCTGGAGCGAGAATTCCGCACCCGGTCCCGGGAGTTCAAGCGTGCCCAGGACATGTTCCAGGAAGATCTGAACGTCCGGCGCAATGATGAGTTGGCACGTCTGCAGCGATTGGTACATAACGTGATCCTGGAGATTGCCCGAGAGCAGGGGGTGGATCTCGTGGTCACCGAACGCACGGTTCTGTTTGCCAGCGATCGTATCGATATCACCGATGGGGTGCTGGAAGAATTGCGCCGGCAGCATCAGGCTGGCGGCTGAGGGGGATGACGGATACGGTCATCACACTGGCGGACCTGGCCGAGTTTCTGCAGGTTGAATTGCATGGGGGCGACTCGCGGTCGTCCATTGAATCACTGGCGCCTCTGGATCGGGCTGGTCCCCGTCAATTGGCCTTCATGGCGCATGATCGTTATCGGGACTCACTGATTGAAACCCAGGCCGGGGCAGTGATCCTGTCTCCGGCGCACTTGCCCCATTGCCCGGTGCCGGCGCTGGTCTGTGAACATCCCCACGTGGCGTATGCTCAGGCTGCACGACGGATTCACCCGGATCCTGTGGCCATCCCCGGCATTCACCCAAGCGCCTGTATCAGCGATCGGGCCGAGGTGCACCCAACGGCTCAGGTGGGACCGCAGTGCGTTGTGGAGGCGGATTGTCAAATCGGTCCGGGTGTGATCATGGGGCCCGGGTGTTTTCTCCAGGCGGGATGCCAGGTGGGAGAGGATTCTCGCCTGGTGGCGCGTGTCACCCTGGGCCCCCGGGTGCGGCTTGGGCGGCGCGCTCTTGTCCAGCCGGGGGCTGTCATCGGCGGGGATGGTTTTGGTTTTGCCCGCCAGGGTGAAGCCTGGTTGAGAGTGCCGCAGGTGGGTAGCGTGTGTATTGGCGATGACGTGGAAGTGGGTGCCAATACCACCATTGATCGAGGTGCCCTGGATGACACGATCATTGAGGATGGGGTGAAACTGGATAACCTCATACAGGTGGCGCACAACGTTCATATCGGTGCCCATACTGCCGTGGCTGGTTGTGTGGGCATAGCGGGTAGTGCCCGCATTGGTCGCCGCTGCGGTATCGGTGGCGGTGCGGGTATACTGGGGCACCTGGAGATCGCGGATGATGTCACCGTGACTGCCATGACGCTGGTAACCCATTCCATCCGCGAACCGGGGGTCTATTCTTCCGGGGTTCCCCAGGCACCGGCGCGGGAATGGAACCGCAGCCTGGCCCATCTGCGCCGACTGGGGGAACTCTTTCGCAGGGTGAGAGGGCTGGAGCAGGAAGGCAATCCAGGGGCCAGGCAGCGTCGTTGAGGTCTTTCGCCGCCGCGACGACGGTTTTTCTCGGATAAGAACAGGATAATAAAGTGGATCAAATGACCATACATGAGGTGCTGCGTTATCTGCCGCACCGTTTTCCTTTCCTGATGGTGGACCGGGTGCTGGATTACCAGCCCGGGGAGTACATGAACGCCATCAAGAATGTCTCCTTTAATGAGCCCTATTTTCAGGGCCATTTCCCCATTCGACCCGTGATGCCCGGGGTACTCATTCTCGAAGCCCTGGCACAGACGACGGGTTTGCTTGCCTTCAAGACGCAGGAAGAGCGGGGCGAGTCCGGAGACAAACAACAGTTGTACCTGTTTGTGGGCATCGATGAAGCCCGGTTTCGCCGTCAGGTGGAGCCCGGAGATCAGTTGCATCTGCACGTAAAACATGTGCGCACCGTGCGTGGCATCTGGCGCTTTGAGGCGGAGGCCAAGGTGGATGGCAAGGTGGTGGCCACTGCTGTGCTGATGTGTGCGGGCAAGGATGTAGAAGCATGATTGATCCCCGTGCCGTAGTGGATCCCGGCGCGCGGATAGGCGAAGGCGTCAGCATCGGGGCCTTCTCCGTCATTGGCCCCGATGTGAAGGTTGGTCGAGGCACCTGGATCGGCCCTCATGTAGTGATCAGCGGTGACACCACCTTGGGTGAGGACTGCCAGGTATACCAGTTCGCCTCCCTGGGAGAGGCCCCGCAGGACATTGGCTATCGTGGCGAATCCACCCGTTTGGAGGTGGGGGATCGCAACATTATTCGCGAATTTACAACCCTGAGTCGCGGGACGCCCAAAGGTGGGGGCTGCACCCGGGTGGGGTCGGACAATCTCATCATGGCTTACGTGCACATCGCTCATGATTGCGATGTCGGTAATCATGTGGTGTTCTCCAACGCCGCGTCGTTGGCAGGCCACTGCCATGTGGGAGACCGGGCGATTCTGGGGGGGTTCACCCTGGTGCACCAATTCTGCCGGGTGGGTACCCAGGCCTTCACCAGTATGGGCGCTGCCTTGAACCGGGATTTGCCACCGTATTGCCTGGCCACGGGTAACTACGCACGTGCGGTGGGCATCAACAAGGTGGGGCTGAAGCGGCGCGGCGTCCCGGCTGAGACAGTGCGTGCCCTGCACCAAGCCTTCAAGCTGCTGCTGAGAGGCCGTGACCGCACCCAGGGTCTGAAAGCCGTGGAACCGCTGGCGCGCATCCATCCCGAGGTGGCCGAGTTCGTCGATTTTATCCAGAACAGCCAGCGTGGCATCATCCGCTCAGGTCGTCGCAGCGAGAACTGAGTCACGATGTCGGTATAGACCCCGTTACCCGGGCCCATCCGATCCAGTGTTCTTGTCCTTGAGGCGCACATCCAGGATGCGCACACTTTGAACCGCCTCCACCTGATTGGGGGCGATCAGGCGCTCGGCGAGGGTCTTGACGTCAGAGAGTTTGACCTTGCTCAGGTTGACGTCCAATTCCACGGTGACTTCCACTTTCACGGTTGTTACCTCCTCGCTTCAGCCATGCTTTAGAGCGTGGCCGAGTGGGTTGGATCCAGCATGGCCTGCAGGCTCGATGGATCGGCAATCCCCGGCAGCTTGATGCTGCTGCCATCGCGATCAATGATGCCGACTTTGCCGTAGTCCAGGAGTCGGCCAAGTCGGCCCCGAGCCACCCCGGCGGCCTTGATGTTCTCCAGGTCCACGATGTGCTTTCTGCGCAGTAGCGTGCCGGTGACCGTAATCAATCGTCGGTCGGTGACGGACACCTCCGTATTGAGAAAAATGGCCAGAGCCCGTGCCATCACGCCCGGCACGATCACCACATACACCACTGCGGCGATCACTTCACCTCCCAGGCCAAACGGCCCCAGCAACAGCAGGATGCAGAGGGTGAGGAGCTGGATGGGTGGCAAGAAGATGGCCCAGTGGGTGTCAGCGCGAAACAGGATGTCCTCGTCAGGTTCCAGCAGGTCCTCGGTAACCTCCTCCCGACTCAGCGAGAAGGAGACCAGGGCGGCTACCATGGCGGCGGGCAATAGCAGGGTGCCGGCTACCAGGAGGGTCGTGCCGAGTGGCGTGCCAAAAAAATTTAACCCTGAGAATACATTGATGGCGGCTGCCACCAGCACGCCAGCGGAGGTGAAATTCAGGCGGCGTTTCCACCGTCGGCTGTTGGGCAGGGACTGGCAAGGGCGCGACGGCCACCAGCGGACCAGCATGACGATCAGCGTGACGGGGAACAGGACGATGAAAAGGGTCAGCGAGAACAGCGCTGCTCGTCCCAGAAAGACCAACGAGCCCATGAGGCTGAGCAGGGTGGACCAGAACAGGATGTGGGGAAGCCAGCGGCTCCAGAAACTCCTTTTTTTGGGCTTGTCGTTCAAGGCCGGACTCCAGTATTCATCGTCAGCGTGATTCCCTCAATGGGGATTTCCCCCCATTTTGCCTGAGGTGCCACCGGATTGTCCCTGTAACAGGGCAACGCGAAGGCTGCGAATGGGTGCCTGGGCTGTACCAGAGCATCCCGTACTGGTTGATTGGCCAACGGGCCACTGGGAACTCAGGAGTTCTGCATCCGGCTGTCAGGGTCATTCTCGGGTTCAGCGGGTTCGTGACCGCCACGAAGTTCCTTCACCCGATCCACACCTTTGCGCCGCTGCGCATAGATGACCTCCAGTTTGGCGGTGATGTTGTCACGTTCCTCGCCCTCGGGGGTCTTGGGCAATTTCTCGCGCAGATCCCGCTCCTTGTGCTTGAGCTTCTTGAGCACCTTGCGGATGGACTCAATCTCCTTTTGCTGCGAGGCTCGGTCTGTATCCAGAAACCTGCTCAGCTTAGCGAGCAGTTTTTTGGTCGCCATGGGTATGATCCGGTTGGGTTGAGTCAGGTTCAGCACGGGCCATCCGCTCGATATCGTTCTCGTCCAGAGCCAGTGTCCCCTCTGCCGCCTGCTCGGCCAGCGTGCTGCCAGTCTGGAGCAGGGCTTGCGCCGCCTCCAGGAGATTTTCGCAGATCTCCGAGGTGTACTTCTCATCGTTTAGCATGGATGTGGCGATAGCGGGAGACAACAGCCGGCTGCGGACCATCCGGTTGATATCCGAGGTGAATCGGCGACCGGATTTCTCCACGGATAGCCTAAGCGCATCCAGTGACAGGCTTGTGACAGTGTCCGGATCCTGAAGCCTTAATTGCCGAATCTCCCGCAATACACGGGCGATGCGCAGGCGGAGGCTGTCATAACTCTCCCGCACGGTGGCATGGGAGGACATGCCGTAGCGGGAGAGGTTCTTGTGGAGATGCTTGGTGGCCTTCACCGCCTCGACGATATCCCGGCTGGCCTGTTGCAGGGCATCGACCTGTTGGATGGCATACTTGGACATCTCACGCCCCTGGATCTCGCTGGAGAAGGCGATAATCTCATTGTGCAGGCTTTTCACCTTGTGTTCGTAGAGATCATCCAGATCCAGCGAGATGATCCGGTGGGTTTTCTTCACCGCCTCTGACAGGGAGTCTTCCGAAGCGATGACCGATCGGCGCAGGCTCACTCCATGGGCGATCAGATCATGGGTATTGTCATACAAATGGCCCACCTCCTTGCGCAGGGCATTAAGGGCACTGGCGGGCGTCTCCAGGGCGCCCGGGTACAGGTAAAGGGGCTGAGCCCGTGACTTGGGCGTGAACTGGACGTAACGCAGCAGAAACCATTCAAGCTGCTTGATGAAAGGGGCCAGCAGAATCACGCCAAGCAGATTGAACAGCGTATGAAACAGGGCCAGCTTGAGCAGCAGGTCATCCTCAATGCCCATCACTTCGCTCAGCTGTTCCACCACCCAGCCCATCTGTTCAATCAGGGTGATGGCTACTAAGGCCGTCATGATGTTGAAAACCACATGGGCCAACGCCAGGCGCTTGCCGCCCAGGTTGGCGGTCATGCCGCCCATGGCGGTGGTGACGGCGCTGCCCAGATTGGCACCAATGGCCAGGGCAAGAGCGGCATCATAGGTGATCTGGCCGGCGGCGAGGGCCGCGATGATCAAAAGCAAGGTGGCATGGCTGGACTGCATGACCACCGTGATGGCCATGCCGATCCCGGTAAACAGCAGCACACCCCCAAGGCCGGGCACTTCGTAGGCCGAGAACTCAAAGGCCTGCTGGAACGCCTCGAAGCCTTCTTTCATGTAATGGATGCCCAGGAATAAAAAGCCTACGCCCATGGCCAGGTATCCCAGACCTTTCACCTGCTTGGATCGCTGCAGCAGCATGACCACACCGAATACCAGGGCGGGCATGGCATAAGCGGCGATATCCACCCGAAGCCCCAGGCCGGCAATGAGCCAGGCCCCCGTGGTGGTGCCCAGGTTGGCCCCCATGATGATGCCGATCCCCGCAGCCAGGGTGATCATCTCGGCGCTGACAAAGGAAATGCTGATCAGTGATACCAGTGTGCTGGATTGCATCAGCGTGGTGGAGCCGATGCCAAAGACGATGCTCTTCCAGAGCCGATTGGTGGAACGACGCAATACGCGTTCCAGAGCCCCGCCTGTGAAGACCTTGAATCCCTTCTCAAGGGAGATCATCCCGAACAGGAACAGGGCCACGCCAGCGGCGATCTCCTTGAAGTGCGGACTGACCCAGAAGCCATAGCCCAGAATGATGAACACCACCGGGAGCCAGTAGCGGCGAGGGTCCAGCAGGCTGATGTTCATCTTCGTGATGTGGCTGTCCTCACGGTAGTGGGCCTTTGGGGAAGGATGAGGTCATTCTCCTGCCAGTCTTCCCTCACGTATCAACTCGAGGGCCATGCGGGCGACCTTTTCCGATCCTCCCCCCTCGCCAAGCCGCTCGCGGATCTCTCCCAGAGAGTCCACGACATCCTGATAATAGGCCTCATCGTTGATCAGGCGATCCAGTTCGGCACCAATGCGCTCCGCGCTGGCCTCATCCTGTATGAATTCCCTGACCACGCGCCGCTCGGCCACAATGTTGGCCAGACCGATATCCTGAATGAGGATCATGCGCTTGAGGATGGCATGGGTGATGGGCGAGACGCGGTAGATGATGGCCATGGGCGTCTTGAGCAAAGCGGCCTCCAGGGTGGCCGTGCCCGAGGCAATGATCAGGGCCCGACTCACCGACATCACGTCGTGAGCCTGCCCCACAAGCTGATGGATGCCCAGGGAGGTATCTATTTGAGGCGTGATGTCCCCCTCGATATCCACCCCCGGCGCCAGTGGCATCACGAACTGGATGTCAGGGTGGCGTGCCCGCAGCCAGCGGCAGGTCTCCATGATGATGGGCAGGTGACGACGCAGTTCGCCCGAGCGACTGCCTGGCAACAGACCGATCACCGGTCGAAGGGGATCAAGGCCCAGGGAGGCCATGATTTCTTCGCGACTGGCGGAAGGCCGGACGCTGTCCACCAGTGGATTGCCCACGTAACGCACGGGGATGCCGTAGCGCTGGTAGACTTCCACTTCGAAAGGGAAGAGGACCGCCATGGCATCAATGACGCGGCCGATGCGTTTCACTCGATGCGGGCGCCAGGCCCAGATTTGCGGGCTGACATAAAAGAGCACGCGGATGCCATGCTGTTTCGCGGCCCGGGCCAGGCGCAGGTTGAATTCCACATAGTCCACCAGGACCAGCAGATCCGGCGGATCGCTGCGCAGGCGCTCCTTGAGAATGTTCAGGGCGCGACGGATCTCCCGATACTGGGCAATAACCTCCCACAGACCCACCACCGCCAGCCGCCGTGCGTCCACCACCAGCTCCACGCCGGCCTCGCGCAGTGCATTGCAGCCCATGCCTGTATAGCGGTTGCCCGGGTTCAGATCCTCCAGGGCGCGGACCATGGCGGCTGCGTGCTGGTCACCGGATGCTTCTCCGGCCACGACCATGACGTGCAGGGGTTGGCCGGTAGGGTCAGTCAAGGGCACCCCGGATGACCTGGGCGATGCGCTCGATGGATGCATCGGGCAACTCCGGATAGATGGGCAGGGACAGGCAGCGCGACGCAATCGAATCGGTCACCGGTAGATTGACTCCGGCGGTGGTGTCGGCGAAGGCCTTTTGACGGTGCAGGGGAATGGGGTAGTAGATGGCGCAGGCGATCTGTTGGGCCTGCAGGGCCTTCATGATGGCATCACGCTTCTCGCTGAGGATCGTGTATTGGTGGAAGACGTGAGTACCCACACCATCTTCAAAGGGCGTGGTCACGCCGGTGCCGGCCAGTAGTTCGTTATAGCGATGGGCCACCCGACGGCGGCTGAAGTTGTAGTCATCGATATGGGGAAGCTTGACGCGCAAAATGGCGGCCTGAATCTCGTCCAGGCGGCTGTTGTAGCCAATGCGGTCATGGTGGTAACGCACATCGCTGCCATGGTTGCGTAGATTGCGCAATAGTGCAGCGTGGGCCTCGTCCCGTGTTGTCACCAGGCCGCCGTCGCCATAACACCCCAGATTCTTGCTGGGAAAGAAACTGAAGCAGCCGAAATCTCCCACTCCGCCGGTCTGCTGCCCCCCCACCCGGGCACCAAAGGATTGGGCACAGTCTTCCAGCAGCATCAGGTCGTTTTGCTGGCAGATCTGTTTCAGGGTATCCAGATCGGCGGGCTGGCCAAACAGGTGCACTGGCATGATGGCCCGTGTCCGGTCATTGATGGCGTCACGCACCTGGGCCACATCGATATTGAAGCTGTGAGGATCGATATCCACGAAGACCGGCGTGGCCCCCACGTAGCGTATGGCCTCGGCGGTGGCAATGAAGGTAAAGGCACTGGTGATCACCTCATCACCGTGGCCGATGCCGGCGGCCCTGAGGGCCAGATGCAGAGCGTCGGTGCCCGAGGCACAGGTGATGGCGTGCTCCACACCCAGGTAGTCAGCCAGTTCCTGCTCCAGGGCCTGCACGTTCGGGCCAAGGATGAAGTGGGTCGTGTCAAGCACGCCTTGCACGGCGGCGTCGATGTCAGTCTTGAGCTGGTGGTATTGGGTCTTGAGGTCGACCATGGGGATCATGGTGGGGTCCTTCTGCAAGCGAATAGGGGGTTGGGTTGGCGTCCGGGTGGGAGGTCAGCAGTCCTCGCCCAGCACATGGGCACCTTGGCGCACCTGTTCGGTGATGCGAATGGCGGTCTCCAGGGCACGTTGCCCGTCCTCACCGGAGACAATCACCGGGCCGCCGTTCGTGATGGCTTCCAGGAAGGCAGCGATCTCGGTCTTCAGGGCATCCCCCTCTTCAAAGATGCTGGTTTCGGTGGTGACTTCCGGGATGCCGGGGAACATTTCCCGCTCGCCCAGGCGGTGGATGGACAGTCCGCGATTCTGGAAATCCACGGAGACGTAAGCGTTCTTCTGGAAGATGCGCATCTTGCGCTCGCTCTTGAGGCTCACCCGGCTGGAGGTCACGTTGGCCACGCAGCCATTTTCGAACTCGATGCGGGCGTTGGCAATGTCCAGTGCCTCGGACAGCACCTTGGCACCGCTGGCCGCTACGGCTTTCACCGGCGAGCGCACCATGTCCAGGATGATGTCGATATCGTGGATCATCAGGTCCAGTACCACGTTCACGTCGGTGGCCCGTGGCTTGAAGGGGGCCAGCCGGTGGGACTCGATGAAGAGGGGGGGCGCAGCGCTGCTCAGCCAGATCCAGCAGGGCCGCGTTGAAACGCTCCAGATGCCCTACCTGCAGGATGGCATCGTGCTCGCGGGCGACGCGGTTCAGCTCCGCGGCCTCGGCCACGGTGCTGGTGATGGGTTTCTCCACCAGAACATGGGTGCCCCGCTCCAGGAAGTCACGTGCCACCTGATAGTGCAGGGTGGTGGGCACGGCAATGCTCACCGCATCCACTTCACCGAGCAACTCCCGGTAATCGGTCACCGCGCGACAGTCACAATCCGCGCCCACCCGGGCGGCGGCCTCGGCGTCAGTGTCGGCCACCGCGATCAGGTCAGCGTGGGAGAAGGCGGCGTACTTCTGGGCATGAAACTTGCCGAGATAGCCGACGCCGATGACGGCGCATCGGGTTGGAGTCATGGGTTTTCCAGGAATGGGGCGTATGAAATGGCCAGTCTTGGGGTGCCAGGATACACCGTCATGGAACGGCGGGCCTCTTTGGTCATGCATCCCTGCCGCTGATGCCCGCGGGGCTGGCTTTGCCTCGGCTGACCTGCTTAAGTGGTATTGAGCTTCTTTATTTTAATGGATCGTGAGGGCATTGTGTGACGGAAGCAGAACTTGTGGAACTCTTGGCGCAAGCGGATGTGGCAGGAGTGGATGAAGTGGGGCGCGGCCCCCTGGCAGGCCCCGTGGTGGCCGCTGCCGTGATCCTGGATCCGGCCCGCCCCATTGCCGGGCTGATGGACTCCAAGGCCCTGAGTCCGGCGCGCCGCGAGGCCCTGGCGGCCCTGATTCGGGAGCAATCGTTGGCCTGGTCCGTGGCCCTGTGCACGCCGGGGGAGATCGACGAGATGAATATCCTGCATGCCACCTTCGAGGCCATGCGCCGGGCCGTGGCCACCCTGGGCCGGCCGCCGTCCATCGCCCTGGTGGATGGCAACCGTTGTCCCGAACTGACCTGTGTCGCCTATCCCGTGGTGAAGGGAGATGGCCGGGTTCCCTGCATCAGTGCCGCCTCCATCATCGCCAAGGTCCATCGGGATGCGCTGATGGCTGACCTGGACCAGATCTATCCCGGTTACGGAATGGCTGCCCATAAGGGTTACCCCACACGGGCCCACCGCGAGGCATTGGTCAGGCTGGGCCCCAGCCCCTGTCATCGCCGCAGTTTCGCGCCCGTCCGGGAGGCTGCCCGTTTGCGATAACCCATGGGGGCGGCTCCTGGTCGTGCATGCCGTCGGTCTCAAGGGTGGATCACAGGCCCCCCTCTGGCCTTATACTCCTGGCCTGTTCAGCTCGATTCACCAGCTCCGCGGCACCCATGACACCCAGTTTTGTTCATCTCCATCTGCATTCCGAATTTTCTCTGGTGGACGGCCTGGTGCGCGTCGGTGCACTGGTGGACGCCGCGCGAGCCCATGGCATGCCAGCCTGTGCGGTCACGGACCAAAACAATCTTTTCGGCATGGTCAAGTTCTACAAGGCCGCCCTCAAGGCCGGAGTCAAACCTCTCATCGGCGCCGATGCCTGGGTCACTGCACCGCAACCTGGAGAAGCGCCAACACGCATTGTCCTGCTCTGCCAGGACAATGCAGGCTACGGCAACCTGACCCGCCTGATCAGCCGGGGCTATCAGGAAGGTCAGCAAAGCGGTGCCCCGATCCTGGAGCGGGACTGGTTCACGCAGGAGACCTGTTGTGGACTGATTGCCTTGTCCGGGGCGCGCGAGGGGGAAGTGGGCCGCGCCCTGCTGTCCAGCCAGCCGGAGACGGCTCAGCCACTGTGCGACCATTGGGCGGGCTTGTTTCCGGGGCGTTTCTACCTGGAACTGGTGCGTACCGGGCGGGAAGGCGAGGAGGACTATCTGCACGCCGCGGTGGAACTGGCCGCAGCCCGAGGCCTGCCAGTGGTGGCCACCAACGATGTGCGTTTCCTCAAGGCTGAGGATTTCGACGCCCACGAGGCCCGGGTCTGCATCCATGAAGGGCGGGTGCTGGATGATCCACGACGACCACGCCTGTACAGTCGACAGCAGTATCTACGCACCCCAGAAGAGATGTCAGAGCTCTTCAGCGATATTCCAGAAGCCCTTGAAAATACGGTGGAGATTGCCCGGCGCTGTAACCTCACACTGACACTGGGCGAGAACTATCTGCCCCAGTTCCCCATCCCCGAGGGGATGACCACCGATGAATACTTCCGCAGTGAATCCCGCAAGGGGCTGGACCAGCGGCTGGTGCGTTTGGTGGCTGAGGATGACCCGGATCGGGAGGCTCGTATTCAGGCCTACAAGGACCGTCTGGAAGTGGAACTGGACGTGATCTGCCAGATGGGGTTCCCCGGTTATTTCCTGATCGTGGCGGATTTCATTCAGTGGGCTAAAGACAATGGTGTGCCGGTAGGGCCGGGTCGTGGCTCCGGTGCAGGCTCACTGGTGGCCTACGCACTGAAAATTACTGACCTTGACCCCATTCGTTATGAGCTTTTGTTTGAGCGATTCCTGAATCCCGAGCGGGTGTCCATGCCCGACTTCGATGTGGATTTCTGCATGGAGAAACGGGACAGCGTCATCGACTATGTGGCGCGGCGCTACGGTCGAGACAAGGTTTCGCAGATCATCACCTACGGCACCATGGCCGCCAAGGCCGTGGTGCGCGACGTGGGTCGGGTGCTGGGGCACCCTTATGGCTTTGTCGATCGCATTGCCAAGCAGATCCCCATGGAAATCGGCATGACCCTGGACAAGGCCCTGGAGCAGGAAGAGGACCTGCGCCAGAGCTATCAGGACGATGAGGAGGTGCGCGACCTCATCGACCTGGCGCTGAAGCTGGAAGGCGTGGCACGTAATGCCGGCAAGCACGCCGGTGGGGTTGTCATTGCCCCCACCACGCTCACGGACTTCTCGCCGCTGTTCTGCGAGCCGGGGGGGCAGGGAGTGGTCACCCACTTCGATAAGGACGATGTGGAGGCCATCGGCCTGGTGAAGTTCGACTTCCTGGGCCTGCGCACCCTGACCATCATTGACTGGGCGGTGCACAACATTAATGCCCGACGGCAGGAGGCGGGTGAGGCCCTGCTGGACATCAACGATGTACCCCTGGAGGATCCGGCCACCTTCAGCCTGCTCAAGCGCCAGGAGACCACGGCGGTCTTCCAGCTGGAATCGCGGGGCATGAAGGATCTCATCAAGCGCCTGGAACCTGATGATTTTGAGGACATCATCGCCCTGGTGGCCCTCTATCGTCCTGGCCCGCTGCAATCGGGCATGGTGGATGACTACATCAACCGGAAGCACGGTCGGGCTAAGGTGGAGTATCCCCATCCGGCCCTGGAGCCCATCCTCAAGCCCACCCATGGGGTGATCCTCTACCAGGAACAGGTGATGCAGATCGCCCAGGTGCTGGCTGGCTACAGCCTGGGCGGTGCGGACCTGCTGCGGCGCGCCATGGGCAAGAAGAAGCCCGAGGAGATGGCCAAGCAGCGCGAGATTTTCCAGAAGGGCGCGGTGGAAAAGGGGGTGCAGGCGGAGACCGCCACCTACATCTTTGACCTGATGGAGAAGTTCGCCGGCTACGGGTTCAACAAGTCCCACTCGGCCGCCTATGCGTTGCTCTCCTACCAGACCGCCTGGCTCAAATGTCATTATCCGGCGGCCTTCATGGCGGCGGTGCTCTCCGCCGATCTGGATCACACCGACAAGATCGTGAACCTGATCGACGAGTGTCGCTCCATGAACCTGGAGGTGATCCCTCCAGATGTGAATGCTTCCAGCTATGAATTCACCGTGCGCGATGCGCGCACCATCGTTTATGGGTTAGGCGCCATCAAGGGGGTGGGCGAATCCGCCATCCAGGTGATCCTGGACAGCCGCAGCCAGGGCGGCCCGTTCGCCAGTCTGGATGACCTGTGCATGCGTGCCGATTCTCAGAAGATCAACCGACGCACCCTGGAGGCCCTGATCCGCGCTGGCGCCCTGGATTCCATTGGTCCCAATCGGGCCACATTGATGCACACGCTGCCCCAGGCCCTGTCTCGCGCTGAACAACACCTGCGGAATCAGAGCATGGGGCAGGAGGATCTGTTCGGGGACCTGGTCACACCGGCTCCGGAAGTGGCCCCGACCGAACAGTGGCCGGAATGGGACGAGGAAAGCCGTCTTCTGGCGGAGAAGGAAACTCTGGGGTTGTATCTCACCGGGCATCCCATCATCCGCTATGAGGCTGAACTGGCACAGATTACGGGCAAGCGCATCGCCGATCTGCTCAGCGATCTGGCCGATAGTGCCCCCAGCAACGGGGGCGGCAACGCGGAAGGGGGTAGTTACGGTCGGGGCCGGCAGCGGGAGCAGACCGTGATCGTTGCCGGCCTGGTGGTGGCCATCCGGACCCGTAACGGCAACTCCGGACGCATGGCCTTCCTCACCCTGGACGATCGCAGCGGCCGGGTGGAAGTCGGGTTGTTCGGGGACGACTACCGACGCTACCAGAGCCTGTTGGTCAAGGATCGTCTGCTGGTGGTGGAGGGCAGTGCCGGCATTGATGAGTTCAGCGGGAACGTGCGCATGCGCTGCCGTCAGATCATGGACCTGGATCAGGCCCGCGAACAATTTGCCAAACGGGTGGAGCTGGCCGTCAACGGTCATGCCAGCCCGGGGCTGCTGGAGGGGTTGCATGCGCACCTGGTGCCCTTTTGTGAGGGGCCGTGTCCCATATTCCTGAGCTACTCTAACGACCAGGCCAGCGCCCGTTTTCGTCTGGGGGCTCGCTGGCAGGTGCGCCCGAATGAGGAACTCATCCATCACCTGCGGGAGTTGCTGGGGGAGGAGGCGGTGCGGATCGTTTACCGCTGAGGTCTCGAGGCAGAAGACAGCACTTGAGACGATCCAGTTTCCCGCGTGTACAATGCCCCTTTCCCACACCAACCGACAAGTCATCGAATGAACCCGGATTTCCTTGAATTTGAGCAGCCTATCGCCGAACTGGAAGCCAAGATCGAAGAGCTCCGGTTCGTGGGTGATGATGCGGAAGTGAACATCCAGGACGAGATCGCCCGTCTGGAGAGCAAGTGCAAGAGCCTCACCGAGTCGATCTTCTCCAAGCTCACGGCCTGGCAGATCGCCCAGTTGGCCCGCCATCCACGAAGGCCTTACACCCTGGATTACGTGAAGCACATGCTCACGGAATTCGAGGAACTTCATGGGGATCGCGCCTTTGCCGATGATCCCGCCATTGTCGGGGGGATCGGGCGCCTGGGAGAGCGACCCGTCATGGTGATCGGCCATCAGAAGGGCCGCGATACCAAGGAGAAGATCGTCCGCAACTTTGGTATGCCGCGCCCGGAAGGCTATCGCAAGGCTCTGCGCCTGATGCGGATGGCGGAGCGATTCTCTCTGCCGGTCATCACCTTCATCGATACCCCAGGCGCCTATCCCGGCGTGGGTGCCGAGGAACGGGGTCAGAGCGAAGCCATTGCCCGCAATCTCATGGAGATGTCTGAATTGCGCACCCCCATCGTCTGTACTGTGGTGGGCGAGGGGGGTTCCGGGGGCGCTTTGGCCGTGGGAGTGGGTGACAAGGTTCAAATGCTGCAATACAGCACCTACTCGGTGATCTCGCCCGAGGGGTGTGCCTCCATCCTCTGGAAGAGCGCCGAAAAGGCTTCCGAAGCTGCGGAGGCCATGGGCATCATTTCCACTCGGCTCAAGGAATTGGGCCTGATCGATCAGGTGATTGACGAACCGCTGGGTGGGGCGCATCGGGATCCAGAAGCCATGTCACAGGCACTGAAGGCGACTCTTCAGGAGACGCTGGACGAACTGCAGTGCATGGATGTGGATGAACTGGTGGAGCGTCGTTACCAACGCATCATGAAGTACGGGCAGTTCAAGGAGTAACTCCCCATGCTCGGGGCCCTTGCCCAGGCCGTGGAACGTTTTCCGCCGGCACGACGATGGTTGGTGGGGTTGAGCGGGGGGCTGGATTCCGTGGTCCTGTTGCACGGGCTGGCACAGCTGGGGGCTCGGGTGGGTTCCCCCGGTTTGTGCGCGGTGCATGTGCACCACGGGCTTCATGCCCGTGCCGATGCCTGGGCCCAACACTGCCAGGCGCTTTGCGATGCCCTGGAGGTGCCCCTGGATGTGGTGAGGGTGGATGCCCGGCCGCATCGAGGTCAAAGTCCTGAGGCCGCGGCTCGCCACGCACGTTATCAGGCACTGGCCGACCAGATGGCTCCCGGTGACGCCCTGCTCACCGCCCATCACCGCCGTGACCAGGCAGAAACCCTGATTCTCCAGCTGCTGCGTGGTGCCGGCCCGGCCGGACTTTCGGCCATGCCCCGCTGGCAGCCCCACGGGTCGGGCTGGCATGGGCGGCCGCTGCTGGATATGGATCGCTCCACGCTCGAGGCCCACGCCCGCGAAAATGGGCTGGTCTGGGTGGAAGATGACAGTAATGGCGACCTGGGACTGGACCGCAATCTACTGCGTCATGAGGTGATGCCCCAACTGCGCCAGCGTTGGCCGTCCCTGGATGCCACGTTGGCTCGAGCTGCGGGCCTGCAGGCAGAGGCCCAGGAACTGCTGGCGGAGCGTGCGCGGGAGGACCTGCAGACCCTGAGAGGCGAGACGGCAGGCACACTGTCAATTCTGGCGATCCGTGCCCTGCGCCGTCCCCGACAACGCAACGCCTTGCGGGAATGGTGGCGGGAGAAGGGGCTGCCCGCGCCCAATCAGAACCGGCTGGAAGCCCTGTTGCAGCAGATCCGGGATGTGGGCCCTGACAGCGGATTGCTCGTGACCTGGCCTGGGGCCGAGGTGAGGGGATATCGGGACAGCCTTCATGCCATGGCGCCTTTGACGCCCGTGGACCCGGCGAGTGTCTGGTCATGGGACGGCATTCGGGATCTGGCCTTGCCGGAACTGGGGATCACCCTGTCGGCGCAGGAGATGCTGCGTTTCCATGGGCTGGAGCCTGCCCTCCTGGAGCCTCCGCTGACGGTGCGCCTGCGCCGTGGGGGCGAGACCTGCCGTCTGCGCGGGCAGACCCGAATCCTCAAGAAGCTGTTTCAGGAGGCAGGCATCCCTCCCTGGGAGCGGGACCGCATCCCCTTGATTCATGCCGGTGATCGTCTTGCCGTGGTCTGGGGCTTGTGGTGTTGTGATCTCCCGCTTGGAGCGGGCAGGTGGTGAAGCATCTGAGTGAATAACGGGATGCGAAGGCTGCCCTCAAGGTCGGTGGGGTTGTGCCAGATAGTCCTCAGACTGCATCTCCAGCAACCGGCTCACACAGCGCTGATATTCGAAGCGCAACCGCTGCCCCTGATACAGTGCTTCCGGTCGATCCTCGGCGGCAATGATCAGGTTCACCCTGCGGTCGTAGAATTCGTCCACCAGTGCTAGAAAACGCCGGGCGGCGTTGTCCATGCTGTGATCCATGACCGGCACATCGGCGACGAGCACCGAATGGAATTCCCGGGCAATCTCCACATAGTCCATCTGGCTGCGCGGACCCTCGCACAGATCGGCAAAGCGAAACCAGACCACGCCATCCGCGCACCGTTGAACCGGGATCTTGCGATCCTCCACCTGGATGTGGCGGCAATCGTGTGGCGCGTCGGGTGCCAGGGTATCGAAGGTGTTCACGAGTTGTTCACGTGCCGCCTCATCTGAAGGCGTGTGATAGATGCGTGCCTGTTGAAGATTGCGCAGCCGATAATCCACATCCCCATCCAGATGAAACACCTCCAGGTGCTCATGGATCAGTCGGATGGCGGGCAGGAACAGATCCCGTTGCAGGCCGTCCTTGTAGAGTTCATCCGGTGGCAGATTGGATGTGGTTACCAGACAGACCCCATTTTCCATCAGGCCTGCCAGCAGGCGGTGCAGCAAGACCGCATCGGTGATGTCGGAGACGAAAAACTCGTCCAGACACAGCAGGCGGGCATGGGCCATGCGGCGGGCGACGATGGCAAGGGGATCGCTCTGGTCCTTGAGCTCGCGAAGCTCGGCATGCACCTTCTGCATGAAGCGGTGAAAATGCAGTCGGGTCTTGTCCTCGAAGGGCAGTTCATCGAAGAAGCGATCCACCAGGTAGGTTTTGCCGCGACCCACATCCCCCCAAAGGTAAAGGCCGGGTACGGGTTGCGGTACCTCCCGGCGTCTCAGCAGGCGGGCCAGTGGGCCGGGCTGCCTGGGTCGGGGCGTGGCCGCCAGCTCATTTGAGATGCGTTGCAGATGCGCCAGGGCCCGTTCCTGGCCGAGGTCCAGTTGGAGTCCGGCTGCGTGTCCGGGTTGCAGTCGACCGTGACGGGGCATGGGCATGGCAGTATCGGGATAAGACTTCGGCACCGCAGCATAGCATAGCCACCAACAGACCCAACCCCGCGAATCCCATGGGAAAGGACTGGTCAGAGGCCGGGCCGGGGTTTAGCATTGCGGTTATCCGTTTCGTCATCTGGTGAAAGAGAGCTGTGATCCATGAATAAAGCCCCGGAAACTGATCTTCACGCCCTGCTTGACCAGCCCATGCCTGACCGCGATGGGCATTTCGGGCCCTATGGGGGGCAGGCCGTGCCCCCTCAGTTGAAGTCCATCATGGATTCCATCGCCGAGGCCTATCTCGCCATCCGTGAGACCCGGGCTTACCAGGATGAGTTGGCAGAGTTGTATACCTACTATGTGGGTCGTCCCAGCCCCATCTACCTGGCCCGAAGGCTCAGTGAGCACTGCGGCGGCAACGCCGAGATCTACCTCAAGCGGGAGGACCTGAACCACACAGGGGCTCACAAGATCAACCACGCGCTTGGGGAGGCCCTGTTGGCCAAGCACATGGGCAAGACCAAGGTGATCGCCGAGACTGGAGCGGGCCAACATGGGGTGGCCATGGCGACGGCCTGTGCTCTGGTGGGGTTGCCCTGCGAGATCCATATGGGGGAGATCGATATCGAAAAGGAACACCCCAACGTGGTCAAGATGAAGATTCTTGGGGCCACCCTGATCAGCGTGGATCGAGGGACACGCACCCTGAAGGATGCCGTGGACAGCGCCTTTGAGGAATACATGAAGGATCCGGACAACTTCTTCTATGCCATCGGCTCCGTGGTTGGCCCCCATCCCTTCCCCATGATGGTGCGTGACTTCCAGTCCGTGGTGGGGCGCGAGGCACGCGAGCAGTTTCTTGCCATGAAGGGCGAACTGCCTGATTACGTGGTGGCCTGTGTGGGGGGCGGCTCCAACGCCTTGGGTCTGTTTACGGCCTTCCTGCACGACCTGGAAGTGAAGATGGTGGGTGTGGAGCCCTCAGGTCGTGGTCTGGGTCTGGGCGAGCATGCCGCCACATTGACCTATGGCAAGCCCGGCACCATGCACGGTTTCCACTCCTACATGCTGCAAGATGATGAAGGCCAGCCCCAGCCGGTATATTCCATCGCCTCTGGCCTGGATTACCCTTCCGTGGGCCCTCAGCACAGCTATCTGAAGGATATCGGTCGCGCCGAGTACCATGCGATGGATGACGAGGCCTGTCTGAAGGCCTTCATGGATCTTTCCCGTTTTGAGGGCATCATCCCCGCACTGGAATCCTCTCATGCACTGGCCTGGGCCATGCAGGCGGCACGCGCGGCCAAGCCGGGCACGCGCATCCTGATCAACCTGTCCGGTCGCGGCGACAAGGACGCGGACTTCGTGGCTGAAAGGCTGGGGCTTTGAGCTCTTCCTGATCCCCTCTGTGGGGGTGCCATGAAAACGCTCACCTGCCCACCCACTGCACCCACTGGTAATACAGGGGGATGCCCACGAGGACATTCACCGGGAAGGTGAGTCCCAGGGCGGCCAGCATGGCCAGACCGATATTGGCCTTGGGGATGGTGGCGCGAATGGCCGCTGGCGCGGCAATATAGGAGGCGCTGGCGGTCAGCGCAGTGAGGATGAGCAGAGAGCCTGCAGGCAGACCTAGCAGCAGCCCCGTGGTCAGGCCCACGCCCGCCAGCAAGAATGGGGCACAGACGGCAAAGCACAGCAGTCTCCAATGATGCCAGGGCACAGGACGTAGGGTCTCGGCTGCCGTCAGGCCCATCTCCAGAAGGAACAGAGCCAGTACTACCTTAAAGGAGTTGGTGAGCAGGTCGGTGACTGCCGCCCCTTCCTGGGGTCCGTAGAGCAGGCCGATGATGACTCCGCCCACCAGAAGAATGACACCCCGGTTTGTCAGGGTTTCATGCCACAGCCCGGGCATGCCGACGCTCGTGCTGGCACCGCCGTAGCGGCGATAAAGGAAGATGGCCACCATGATGGCTGGCAATTCCATCATCACCAGATAGAGGGTGACTTCGGCGCTAACAGGCAGCTTCAGCCCCTCTGCGAAGGCCAGGGCGACGGCGAAAGTGCCTGCGCTCACGGAACCATAATGGGCAGCCATGCTGGCGCTGTCGGCCGCCGACAGGCAGATGACACGCATCAACAAGGGCATCAGCATCAGCGGGATCAGCGCTCCCAGCGCGGCCACGGCGAGCAGATCCTGAATGACCGAGAGGCTGATATTGCCATGCAGCGCCATCCCTCCCTTGAGGCCGATCGTCAGCATCAGCAGCAAGCTGAGGGTGTCGAAGGCGGCCTTGGGAATGGTCAGATCGGATTTCAGCAAGCCGGCCACCAGGCCAAGCAGGAAAAACATGACGACAATATCTGGCATGGTTGTTGGTGCGATAGCTTCAGGGGATGCGAATTTTGAGGCCAATGGCCGCTAGATGCCAGTGCTGGGGCTTGAGTCCTTCCCGACCGGGTGGCACTCTCTGGCCATGAAACCTTCCTTGCGCATCACGATCATTCCGCTGCTTGCGGCAGCGTTGAGTTTTGGGGTGGTGGCCTCATCTCAGGCCCAGACCGTCATTCTTCAAGAGGGGGAGTCCTGGCAGCGCGGTGATGTGCGTGTCTGGTGTGGTCCCCCCCCATCCAGTGTGCGTCCCATCGTGATCACGGAATGCCAGTTCTGGGACGACTTTGATAACGCCTGCCTATTTGAACGACGCATCCACCGGGTCGGTGGGCAGGAGTGTGTCGAGGAATGCCAGCACTGGGATGACTTTTCAAATACCTGCAATTTTGAGACGCGCTGTGATTATCACGCGGATCAGCATGTATTCGTACACACCCGCTGTGAGCAATTTGATGACTTTGCGAGGACGTGCCAGCGGGAGCGCGCCCGCGTCCTGCGCTGATCTGTTCAGTCAATGTCGCGGGCCGGTGACCTGGTGCGCGGCTAAGGGCGCAGATCACCCTAAAGAATCCCTCCCGGCTGCCGATACCACGTCCATACCCCCCAGTGCAGGAGTGTGTCGCCGTGGCTATCGATCACAGTGTCTTCCCGGTCTCACTCAAGACCCCCGATTTCCGTCCTGGTGCCAAGGGTGCGGGACAAGGCATCGCTTCGAGTGACAATGGCTCCGCTCGTAGCCTGAATGCATTGCAGAACAAGATTCTGCAGAACCTGGCCAAGCAGATCCCCGGGCAAAGCCTGGGAGGCATGAAGCGTCTGGATGCCAATGACTTCACTCCCGAAAAGGTGGCCGAGCGCATCGCTGGCTTTGTGGAGATGGGGCTGGCCAATGCCCGAGCTCGAGGCGCCAGTGAAGAGCAACTGCAAACGCTGAAGGAGCAGGCCACACGCGGTGTCGAGCAGGGCTTCAAGGAGGCCCGTGAGATCCTGGGTGGTCTCAATCTGCTCGATGGAAAGATCAAGGCGGACGTGGATGAGACCGAGGCGCTGACCTTCGCGGCTCTGAAGAACCTCGCGCTCGACCCCCAGGATCGTGATCTGGCTGGCATGACCCGCCTGTCCATGATGGAACGCTATCAGCGCGCCGAGAGCCTGGAACTCAACATCACCACGCAATCGGGCGCCCAGGTGAGCATCCAGTTCCAGAGTGCCCAGGACACCCGTGTCCAGGCCGAGGCCCGAATGGAGGGCGGGGATTCACGGGGGTGGCTGGATGTCAGCCGAACCGAGCAAAGCGGCTACAGCTTCTCGATCCAGGGCGACCTGAACCCGGATGAACTCCGGGCCGTGGAGGACCTGGTGCGTGATGTGGGGCAGTTGGCGGATCAGTTCTTCAATGGCGATGTGCAACAGGCCTTCGAGATGCTGCCGGATCTTCGCTTCGACACCAGCCAGTTGCAGTCCATGGATCTGAACATGACCCGCACCGAGACCTACCGTATGGCCCAGAGCTATGAGCAGACCCAGCAGATGGAATCCCCGGAACGCTCCATGCCGGGGCGACGTCTGGGGCAGCTGATGGAGGCCATGCAGGAGCGTTTCAACCAGCCGTCGCTGCAGTTCCTGGCCAATCCCATGGACGATGGCGGGCTGATCATGAAGACACTGGTGGAGCAGGATACCCGCTTCAAGGAAGCCGACACCGAGCAACAACAGCGATTCCAGGAGAACATGGCGCGGTTGCTGGATACAGTGCGGCAGTAGCATCGGGTACACACGGCGGGGAATATTCGGGTCACTTCACGGTCATAATTCCAGGTAACCACCACTGGAGGCCCGGTGACCCCGCTGACCCATCACGAAATCCTCACCCTGGTTGGCCCCTTCGCCCGCGACGATTGGCGGGTGGATCTGGCGGCCACCGATCGCCAGAACCGGTGCGTGGTGTTCGAGCCCCGCACCCATGACCACCCCGAAGATCCTTCGAGCCTCTCGCTCACCGAACACCTGCAACTGGAAAACCCGGCCCGTGGCCGCTTCTGTCTGCGGCGCACACTGACCGATGCGTCGGGCCTGAGCGCCACGCTGGAGGTCATCGGTGAAGACGCGGCCTCGGTGTACGCCCAGTGCGCCCGTGTGCCGCTAGTTGACCACTTTCGGCACCAGGCCGGTACGCTGGCGGCCCTCAGTTACGCCCTGGAGTATCGTCGCCCTGCACCCAATGCCGAGCCGGGCTGGAGGCGGCGCTTTACCCTGGGTGAGGCCTGCGTATGCGGGCGACGCCTGCAGTTTGATGCCCGCACCGTCCCGGGTCTGCCGGCCAAGCTGACCCTGGACTGGCATCCCCAAGGTGATATTCATCTGCCCGGTGACCTGCTGGCGGTGCAGGGCTGGGCCTGGCGACCCCTGCAACTCATGCCCGGCGGCTGGAAGGCCACCGTGAAGCTGTCCCGACGGGAGCCGGAGCGTTCGCGCGAGGCCGAGGAGCGCTTCCTGGCCACGGTGGCACACCTGGAACAGACCCTGTCCCAATCCCCCGCGCACTTTCATGAACGCTTCAAGTGGCAGCGCTGGCGGGTGGTCTTTCAGCGCAGCCTGGCCATACAGGGGATGCTGGCCATTCTGTCCGCCATCCCCATCCTGTACTGGGGCGATTTCGGGCAGGATGGTCAGGTGCCCCTGTGGACCACCGGCGTGCCACCCGTGATGCTGCTGGCCATCTTCCTGAGCTGGTCCCGCGAGGTGCCGGTGATGGAGATCCCGCCGCTGCCCAAGCCACTGATGGCCACCGCCTGGGAACAGGGTCCATCCACTGAAGGAGTCCCCGACTGATGCAGGGCAATCCCATGAACATCCCGGCGGTGTCCATCGCCGCCGCCAAGCAGGCACTGATCGAGCAATACGCGGATCCGGTGCTGCGGCTTCGCGCCTCCATGCTCTGGGGTACCCGCGGGGTGGGAAAATCCTCCATCATTGCTCAGGTGGCCGAGCACTACAGGGTTCCCCTGGTGGACCTGCGCCTGACCACCATTGAGCCGGTGGACATCCGCGGGGCCATCTATGCCGACGAGGAACAATCCCGTACGGTCTGGTTTCCCCCGGAATTCCTGCCCGGGCCGGATCAGCCCGAGGGCATCCTGTTCCTGGATGAACTCACCGCCGCCGATCAGCGCCTGCAGATCTCCGCCTATTCCCTCATCCTGGATCGTCGCGTGGGGCACTACCGTTTGCCTGATGGCTGGCAGGTGGTGGCAGCAGGAAATGCCCGCTTTCACGGGGCAGTGAGTCACGACATGGGCACCGCCCTGGCCGATCGCATGTTCCACTTCAACGTGCAGACAGCCATCGACGCCTTCCTGGAACACGCCCTGGAGCGTGGCTTTGCCCCGGAGGTGATGGCCTACCTGAAGGTGCGGGCCGACAAGCTGGATGACACCCAGACCCAGCTCGCCAATGATTATCTGATCGGCTCAAGCCCGCGGGGCTGGGAGGATATCTCCAACGTGCTGCACTCGGATATCTCCGACACGGCCAAGCGTCTGTTCGTCCAGGGGCGCATCGGGTCCGCCAATGCCGCAGAGTTCTTCGGGGTGTTGCGGGAGATCCAGTCGGGGGTGGACGTCACCCGGCTGCTGGCAGCGGATGCGGGGCCGGACACTGCGGAACTGCTGCCGCGCTCCCTGGATGGCCTGTACGGCATGATCTATGGCCTGCTGGCCGCCGTGGAGGATGCCACAGCCATGAACCGCGCCCTGGAGATCATCGAGCAGTATCCGGATATCCGGGCCGATGTGGCCTTGCCCATTCGCGAGGCCCAGACCCTCACCATGGAACTGCTGCTGCAAAAGGGCCTGGCCCGCGGGCTGGAGAACACCATCCTGGCCAGCCCGGCCTATGAGCGCTACATGGCCCAGCGGGAACAAGGGGCATGAAGGGCTACGACGACCCGGTTCATGCTGGCCACCGGGGGACCCGAGCGGTGCAGACCATGGTGGAGTACGCTCCGTCCACGGGGGGGCTGGCCCTGTGGATGCAACACCAGGACGTGGACGAACTCCCGGAGTCGGTCAGGGCGGCCAATGATGGTCAGACCATCTATTACGGGCCCGGCTTCGGGGATCTGCCCCTGCCGCGCCAGGTGGGCCTGGTGGCACACCAGGTGCTGCACGTGGCCCTGCGCCATGCCCAGCGCCGGGAGGAACTCAGACGCCTGGTGGGGGCTGTGGACGCCCAACTGTACAATATTTGCGCCGACGCCATCGTCAATACCAGCCTGAGTCATCTGGACTGGCTGGAACTGCCCAAGGATGCGGTCACCTTGGAGCGCCTGCTGCAGGAGACCCTCGACATGCGCTACGGGCCAGAACAGGCCCTGCTGGAATGGGACGTCGAGCGGCTCTATCGCCAGGTGGACGATCGCCGCAAGGGGCGGGAGTCCGGGCGCGGCGAGGGCGGCGATCAGGGGGGATCGGAGGGGGAGGGTAGTGAGGATACCCGCGACGGGGCTCAAGACAAGCCCGGTCCGAGGCAGGATGGCCCCCGGGCCGAACGGGCGCGACGTCTGGATGGAGCAGAGTCCCGGGATCTGCTTCCCAGTGATGAGGATGTGAGCCGACCCGAGGCGGCGGCGGAGCAGAGTCGGGAATGGGCCGAGCTCATCAGCCGGGCCCATGCGGGTGACGGTGCCTTCTCCATGCTGCGCTCCCTGCTCGCGGATCTGCCCAGGGTGCGGGTGCCCTGGGAGCAGGTGCTGCGTACCCAGTTGACCCGTGGTCTGACCCGGCATCCCGAGCTGTCCTGGTCCCGCCCGTCGCGCTCCTACCTGGCCAATCAGGGGCGCACGGCGGGCGGGCGTCGCATGCCCTGGGAGCCGGGCATGGTGGGCTCCCGTGCCGTCCCCCGGCTGGTGCTGGTGGTGGATGTCTCGGGGTCCATCGACGAGGGCTTGCTGGGGCGCTTTGCCACCGAGATCGAGGCCATCACGCGCCGCACCGACGCCAATCTGATCCTGGTGATCGGGGATCTGGCCGTGCGCTCGGTGCAGCGCTTCGAGCCCGGGGTGTCTTCGTTGCGGGATCTGGTCTTCGAGGGGGGCGCAGGCACCGACTTCACGCCCCTGCTCAAGGAGGCGGATCGGCAACAACCGGACATAGGGGTGGTGCTTACCGACCTTCAGGGACCGGCCCATTACCGCCCGGACTGGCCTGTGCTTTGGGTTGTCCCACCCGAGCATGAGTCCACGCCAGCACCGTTTGGCCGCAAGCTGGTGCTGGTGGACTAACTCTCATGCATCACATCGGTGAGGCACCCCCGATGATGAAAGATACGTTACGAGCCCCTCTCCCCTGT
>NZ_JAJNAN010000069.1:0-10409 GCF_022227565.1 Ectothiorhodospira sp. 9100 | reverse complement strand
CTCGGAATTGCTCTGGTCTCCCTTCCCCCCCCAGGGGAGAGGGGCTCGGAATTGCTCTGGTCTCCCTCCCCCCCAGGGGAGAGGGGCTCGGAAATGCTTTGGTCTCCCTTCTCCCCTCAGGGGAGAAGGGCCGGGGATGAGGGGAGAGCGGTGGGCACAATCCCCCCAACATCCATCACCCTTCCAAAAACATCCCCACTAGATCATTCAGATACCGCCGCCCCAACTCCGTTGCCACCAGCCGATCCTGACAGTCCGCCAGCAACCCCCTCTCCACCGCCCGGCCACGGGCAGGCTCCAGGATCTCTGGCTTCAGCCCGGTGTGCGCAACAAACATCTCCACCGTGACCCCCTCCCTCAAGCGTAGCCCATTGAGCATGAATTCAAAGCCCGTATCCGCCACCGTCAGCGCGCGCTCCCCGGCCACCGCCGAGCCGCTCCGGGCACCCTCCATGTATGCCTGGGGTTGACGCTGCTTCCAGCGACGGAGAATGCGCCCCTCGTCAGTCAGCGTGAGCTTGCCGTGGGCGCCGGCGCCGATGCCCAGGTAATCGCCGAAGTGCCAGTAATTCAGGTTGTGGATGCATTCCCGCCCGGGCAGGGCATGGGCCGACACTTCGTAATGGGCATACCCTGCCGCCTGGAGTCGCTCATCCCCCGCTTGCTGCATATCCCACTGGGTGTCTTCATCGGGCAACGTGGGCGGCGGATGGGTCGCGAAGCGGGTGTTGGGCTCCAGGGTCAGCTCATACCAGCTCAGGTGTTCGGGGCGCAGCGTCAGGGCAGTGTCCAGATCCTGCAGGGCCTGAGCCAGGCTCTGCCCCGGCAACCCGAACATCAGATCCAGGTTCAGGTTGTCAAAGCCCGCCGCCCGGGCCGCTGCCACGGCCCGATGGGCCTCATCCCCGGTATGAATCCGCTCCAGCCGCTGCAGCAGCCCATCATCGAAGCTCTGCACGCCGATGGAGAGCCGGTTCACCCCGGCCTCGCGATAGCCCCGGAAACGGTCTCGTTCCACTGTGCCGGGATTGGCCTCCATGGTGATCTCGATCCCCGGGCGGCAGGTGAGCCGGGCGCGGATGGCGCTCAACAGACCGTCGATGGCCTCAGGACTGAACAGGCTGGGGGTGCCTCCGCCCAGAAAAATGCTCTCCAGCCGCCGCCCCCACACCCGTGGCAAATCCGCCTCCAGGTCTGCAATCAGGGCATCCACATAATCGGACTCGGGGATGGACACCGCCGCATGGGAATTGAAGTCACAGTAGGGGCACTTGCGCACGCACCAAGGCAGGTGAATGTACAAGGACAACGGCGGCGAGGGGTGGGAGGCGAACATCAGGCCATCCCGGTCAGTTCGGGCCCGACAGGGCCTCCAGTCGGGCCAGGAAGGCGCGCAGTGCCTGCCCCCGGTGACTGCGGCGATTCTTCTCATCACTGCTCATCTGCGCCGCCGTCATGCCCAGCTCGGCATCCAGGAAGATGGGGTCGTAACCATGCCCGCCCTCACCGGCGGGCCCGGGTGCGATCATGCCCTCCCAGCTGCCTTCGGCGATGATGGGTGAAGGATCCTCGGCGTGACGCAAAAAGGCGATCACGCAGCGGAACCGGGCAATGCGACCCGAGGCGGGGATCTCCCGCACGGCCTTGAGCAGCTTGGCGTTGTTGTCCCCGGCCGAGGCGTTGGGGCCGGCATAGCGGGCGGAATAGATGCCCGGAGCGCCGTCCAGGGCGTCCACCTCAATGCCCGAGTCATCGGCCATGGCGGGCAGGCCGGTATGGGTGGCGGCGTTCCGGGCCTTGAGGATGGCGTTCTCCACAAAGCTCAGGCCCGTCTCGTCGGCCTCGGGCACCTGAAAGTCCGACTGGGGCACCACCTCATGCCCGCTTTGGGCCAGCAGTTCGGCAAATTCCCGAACCTTGCCCGGATTACCGGTGGCCAGCACGATCTTCATGTTGAACCTCTGGTCTGGATAAGGGGGACCTTACAGTGCCAGCGCTGCCTGCTGCGCGGCAATGATCTCGCCGATGCCCTTCTGAGCCAGTTGCAGCATGGACTGCAACTCCTCCGGACGGAAGGCGTGGCCCTCGGCCGTGCCCTGCACCTCGATGAAGCCACCGGCCTCGTTCATCACCACGTTCATGTCGGTCTCGGCCTCGGAGTCTTCGGGGTAATCCAGGTCCAGCACCGGCGTGCCCTTGTAGATGCCTGCCGACACCGCAGCCACGCTGCCGAACAGCGGGTTGCGCTTGATATGCCCCTTGGCCTTGAGGGCCGCGATGGCGTCCACCAGGGCCACGTAGCCGCCGCTGATGGAGGCAGTACGGGTGCCGCCGTCGGCCTGGATCACGTCGCAGTCCACGGTGATCTGGCGCTCGCCCAGGGCCTCAAGGTTCACCGCCGCCCGCAGGCTGCGGCCGATCAGGCGCTGGATCTCCACGGTGCGACCGCCCTGCTTGCCCCGGGCCGCCTCGCGGGGCACCCGATCATGGGTGGCCCGGGGCAGCATGCCGTATTCCGCTGTCACCCAGCCGCGTCCCTTGCCCTTGAGAAAGGGGGGCACCCGCTCACTCACCGACGCGGTGCAGATCACCCGGGTATTGCCGTACTCCACCAGCACCGAGCCTTCGGCGTGGGAGGTGAACCCTCGGGTAAAACGGACGGTTCGCAATTGATCCGGGGCGCGGCCGCTGGGTCGCATGGGGTGCTCCTGTTGGGAAATGGTGGGAGAGTATAACCGTCTTGGCGGGTTTACGTCGGGCAGTCGCCCGGGCTGTTTCCGACCGGCTCGAATTCACTCCCAGGGCAATCGCGCAAAATTTGAACTGTTACGCTGTTTGTCGGCTGTATTGGCGCTTTAATCGGCAAGATTCATCGTCGATACAAGGATAGGAGATCCTCATGCGCTACAGACCCGTCAAGGAACAGGGAGCAGTCCTGATCGTTTCACTGGTCATGCTGTCACTGGCCACGCTGATCGGCGTGAGTGGGATGAGTTCGGCCCATCTACAGGAACGCATCGCCGGCAATCAGAAACAGGGCACGGATGCGTTCATGGCGGCGGAGACGGGGGTGGCTGAGGTGCTCACCACGTCCCAGTCCATGTACAAGAATCTGAACCGACTGGATCCTGACGTGTTGGTTGAAGATCTTGACGGCATGGGCCCTCATGATGTCTCTGGCGAGCATCCGGCCCAGTGGTGGATCGCCGAGACCCCCGAAACCCATGGCAGCGCAATGACCGTGAAGGTAGTGGGTGGTGTGGGTAACACCGCCGCTCAGCGCACCCTTCAGATCACCCTGAATACCGGCCTTGGAAGGCCTCATCCTGAGGGGGCCTATCATTGTTTTGGTGCTGCGTGTGCTTTGGACGACGATGATGATGTCGATGTCCAGAGCGACAGCTTTGACTTGCTCTTTGACGGCCGGGTCTGGCCGCTGCCAAGCAGTGATGATGGCTATGTCTGCACCTCGGGCACATGCCCCGACAATCCCCCCGAAAACTTGCCAGAGGCGTTAGCCGAGACGCCTTCTCTTGCAGGGCTCTACCTGGTGCTGGGAGACACGGGCAGCACTGAGGAAGGGCCGCGTTCAGTCGAAACCACGTCGGAGCGGATCCATGGCGAACCCGCTCCCATCATGGTGAGTGAGGGGGTCAGCACGGGGGGCGGCAACCCTTCCGGCACAAGCGCAAGCGACTGGAAGGATTACGTGGACCAGCTCCTGACGCACCCGGAGCGAAAGCACGTGCAGCTTGATGCTGATGGGGGGCCATTGATCAACGACCGTTCCCCCACCGAGTATGGTGGTGCGGTGGACTCTGTGTACGTTCAGGACTTCATGGGCAACCGCGAGTCCCCGGGTATTTACCATGTGAAAGGGGGGGGCAGCGTCGGTGTGAGCGGGGATGTGCATGGGGCGGGCATCCTGGTGATCTCCGATCAGGTCACACTCCACCCAGGCGAGGGTATGTCGATTACCTTCGAGGGTCTGGTGATCCTGCTCGAAGGCGCGCACTTGAATGCGGACAAGGCCTCAGTGAACATCTTCGGCTCGGTGATTTCCCTGGCCGGTGGCGATGGCAACTTATTCGACGACCTCTCAGGCAACATCAACATCCGCTACAGCCCCGAAGCCCTGGACAATCTGCGCGAACGCGGCCTGTGGGACGCTGCCTTCGAACATCCACAGATCACCGCCTGGCGAGAGTTGATGCGATAAAATGGGGACAGACACCTTTTCCGCTCGCGGAAAAGGTGTCTGTCCCCATTTTATGTCCCCATTTTATCGCCCCTGAGGTGGCTGCAAAACCATCGTGGACCCACGAATCTGAATATCGAAACGGCCCAGGTAGCTCATCCCCAGCAAGGCATAATCCCCCTCCAGTCCAGGAGTGATGGCCCCACGTACGCTGCGGGCCGAGAGATCCCCCAGCCTCACATCATCCAGCGTGGTGAGGTGCCCCTGAACCCGGCCATTGGCCGTATTGAACATGGCCCGGTGTTCCCTGGGCAATCCCAACCGCTCAGCCAGGTGCGTGGGGATGGCGACGTAGGTGGCGCCGGTATCCAGCAGGAAATCCACCGGCTCCCCGTTGATTCGGCCGGTAGCCACGAAATGGCCGGCCCGATTGCGCTCCAGCGTGATGTTGCCACTCCCGTCGCCAAGGCTTTGCACCAGGTGGGTATTGGGATTACGTTGCCCATCCAGCACCCCCTGATACACCCACGTGCCCGTGCCCAGGGCCAGCACCCAGAACAGGGTTAACATGATCAATCCAGCCCGACGGCCGGGGGGCGATTGGTTCATCAGCTGAGCCTCGTACGTTTAATCCCACATCTAACTTCTCATGCATCGCGGTGCTGAGGCAGCCTCCGATGATGAAAGATAATGGGAGGGATGCACCAGTGAGAGAAGGGAGTGACTGGAGCTGAACTTTGGTTCTTTCACGATAAACGTTGGAGTCCGGCCCCTCTCTGGATGTTCCCCACCGCGGCGAAGGCTCTTCAGGGCTCGACTGCTGGAGAGATCCTTCATTCAGACACGTGGGCGATGCGGCTCGGGAGGTGGCGGTACGTTGGCCGCCTGAGGTGAATCGGGTAAAGTGCGGTACAGGTCAACGGGGCCGGTACGGCCTGCGGGGCCGGAATCCAGTCATGATGTGAGGTCAGGTATGTTCAAAAGTGTGTTGGTAGGGGGCTTTCTGGCCCTGGCAGTGAACTCGGCAGGGGCCGCCGATCTGGTGGATGCCACAGATCCGGAGCAGATCTTGAATCTGGCCCGGGGCTATGGCTCTGCCACCCTGGATACCGACGGGGTGGGAGACCCGATGATCACGGGGCGCATGGATGGCACGCGTTATTCCATCATGTTCTTTGGGTGCTCGAACAACCGGAACTGCAAGACCCTCCGATTCAGCACCGCCTGGGCAACCGACGGCGAATATACCCTGGCGGACATGAATGACTGGAACGAAAGCTATCGTTTCGGTAAGGCTTACCTGGACGATGATGGCGACCCGGTACTGGAGATGAACGTGAACATGCTCTACGGAGTGAGCCGCGGGAATCTGGACGACACCATCGACTGGTGGCGCGTAGCTTTGACGCAGTTCAAAAGCGAAGTGCTGAATCAGTAGACGAAAAAGCACAAAAAGGGGGCAGATTTTTTTATCTGCCCCCTTTTTGAATGTCGTTATTCCGCCGCACACACCTGATTGCGTCCGGCTTGTTTGGCGGCATACAGCGCCTGATCGGCCGCCTTGATGACGGTTTCAGGATCCGGATGGTCCTGGCTGCGTTCAGCCACGCCCATGCTGATGGTGACCGACACCTTTTTGCCCTTGCCTTGCCCACGTCTTGCCCGACCCTCCCGCTTGCTACCCGGCCGGGATGATTCGTCGCGAACGGCGATCTCGTAGGCTTCGATGGCTTCCCTGACATCTTCCAGATGAGGAATACACTGCTCCACCGTCTTGCCGGGAAAGATGATGGTGAACTCCTCGCCGCCGTAGCGGTAAGCGCGCCCCCCACCGCTGACCTTGCGCAGTTGGGCTGCCACCACCCGCAGCACCTGATCACCCAGGTCATGCCCGTGGGTGTCGTTGAATTTCTTGAAATGGTCCACGTCGGTCATGGCGATGGTATAGCGACGGCCCAGACGCTGCAGTCGTTCGTTGAGGGCGCGACGACCGGGCAGGCCGGTCAGGTCATCGCGGAACGCCATCTGGAAGGATTCATGAATCACGGCGATGGCCAGAATCAGCAGCAGGGTGGCAGTGAACACGGGCACGGCATAGGTATGGAACAGTTGCGGCAGCATCCAGCCGATGCCCGCCAGGGTGATCCACTGCCCGGCCCATTGGGGGCTCGGCCGACGTAGCAGAAAGAACCCCATGATGCCCAGGCACAGCACCAGGCTCCAAAAGGAAAGCTGAGGCATGCCATAGGCGTCCCAGTGCAGCGCAGGCAGATAAATGGTCAGCAGCAGATCGGCCATGTTTTCCGGATCATTCATGGCGAGGAAGACGGCGATTCCCGCCAACCCCCCAAAGGCTGCCAGTCGCAGCAGCAAATCCATCACCAGGTGATAGCGTTCGGACCAGAAGGCATTGGCCATGAACACCACGGGGATCAGCATTGTCATGAGCGCATAGCCCAGCTCAGGCAGTGGATCCGTACCGGGCGCCATGGCCATGGGTCGGATATGGAGCATGATGCCCAGATAGACCAGCAATACCAGAGCCACGCAGATGAGCGTGCGAGTGCGACCATAGAGAAAGGCCAGCACCCCCGCCAGTCCGCCCATCAGCCAGGGCAGTGCCTCCACCAGGCCCTGGGGGAGTTCCGGCAGCCAGCTGCCTTGGATGGCTGCGCCCATCCCCAAAGCCAGTAACACGGGCGGAAGCAGGATGAAGATGAGGGTTTTCAGATGTGATTGGATCATGGTCGGTTCAGGTGAGCGGGAGGAGCCGGATACTGCATGTTATGCCAGAAGGTCCGGCGTGGGGGGATGCAGCGCTGAAGTCCGTTTGAGCGGTCAAGGGTCAAGAGTGCCTGTCCCTATGTGTGTGTGTGTGTGAGCCATGCTTGTCTGCTGAGCCGAAAAATTCCAATATTCGGCTCATTCAGAGAGCGGAAAACGTATACTCCCGCTCTTTCGTCTTTCCTGGAGTCCAGGCTTGCTCCACCAGGCGCCCATGTGGATTTGGCAACACCCCGATTGGCCCCGCTTCACCTGGCAAGTGGCTGAGGTCCAGCCTCGGCTGCAGAAGTGCTGGAAGGATCTTGGCATCTTGCTGGGTCGTTCAGGGTCCCTGTGGACCGCAGATGACCCGGAGACCGGGGCGAGGGCCGCACTGGACACGTTATTACAGAACATCGTCACGTCCTCGGCCATCGAAGGAGAGCGCCTGAACGTTGCGTCGGTACGCTCGTCGCTGGCCCGGCGCCTTGGTGTGGAGGAGCCTGGTGAGCCTCCTTCACCGCGATCCGAAGGCCTGGCAGAGCTGATGCTGGATGCCACCCTCAAACCGGACTCACCGCTGGATGCAGAAAGATTATTCCAATGGCATCGATGGCTGTTCCCTGATGCGGACGCCTCTCTGACCACACTGCGCCCCGGCCAATGGCGTGGGGTGGAGCCGATGCAGGTGGTGTCCGGCCGCATCGATCGCCCCAGGGTGCATTTTGAGGCCCCACCCCGAGAATGCCTGGAGCGCGAGGTTGACCGGTTCCTCGATTGGTTCGAGTGCAGCCGCCATGACCCCGGGCTGGATCCCCTCGTGCGGGCCGGTCTGGCGCACTTCTGGTTCGTGACGCTGCATCCGTTTGAAGATGGCAACGGGCGTATTGCCCGGGCCATCGCCGATCGCGCCCTGGCGCAGGCGGACCAGCAAGGGATTCGCCTGTATGCCATGTCCGTAGCCATCCTGGAGCGGCGAGCCGATTACTATCGCCATCTCGAAGAGAGCCAGCGTGGAACGCCGGACCTGACGGACTGGCTTATCTGGTTCCTGGACACCCTGGATGCCACGTTGCTGAACGTGCTGGATCAGGTGGAGCGGACACTGGCCAAGGCCCGCTTCTGGCAGCGCTTCGGGGCGGCTGGCCTACTCCCCGAGCAGGTAAAGGTGCTGGACCGGCTGCTTGAGGGAGGAGAAAGGGGCTTTGAACAAGGTATCAGCGCCTCGCAATACCAGAAAGTAGCCAAGGTCAGCAAGGCCACCGCCACACGCCACCTTGCCGGTCTTGTCGAGAAGGGCTGCCTGGTGAGGCTACCTGCAGGAGGCCGAAGCACTCGCTATCAGGTGCCGGAACCGTACCGCCAGGACGAGGGGGAATAGGGCGCCACTCGCCCCGGTGGATGCCTGTTTCAAACCGGCGCGCTGCTGATCCCCAGCCGCTCCCGGACCACGAACCACAGCCATACAATCCACAGAAGATCAAGAGTGCCTGTCCCTTTCTCCTGCCGTCAAGCGGGGAGGCTGGCGCCGATCGCTACAGGCTTGTGAAGCGGTAGTTTAAAAACTACAGTCTGTCGTTCGGTGCGCATCAGTGGCTTGGGTGTGATCCGGTCTCGGCGGCGCGGGCGATGGCATCGGCGGCCCACTGGTTCAGGCTCTTGCCGGATGCCTGTGCGGCGATGCTGGCCGCAGCATGCACTTCGGGCGGAATGCGCAGCAGCACACGGCCGGATGCCGGCTTGAGTGGTTCGCGACCGGTAGCGCGGCAATCCTCCAGGTAGTGATCGACGGCCACATGGAAGGCATCGGTCAGCTCGGCGACACTCTCGCCGTGGAAGCTGATCCGGTCGGCGATCCCGAGCACATGGCCGACGAACACCTCGTCCTCGGCGTCGAACTCGATGCGGGCGGTGTAGCCCTGATACTTGAGCACATTGGTCATGGCTTGATTCCTCTCTCGTCCAGCCAGGCGCGCACGTCCTCGACCTGATACTTTTTTGCCTCCTTGCCGGGGTGCGGTCGGTGCAGGTAGAGGCGGCCGCCGTCGCCCAACTCGAAGGCAACGCGTGACCCATCGCCTTCGCGCACCTCGCCGCCCAGGGCAACCACAAGCGCCTCAATCTCCGCAAACACGATCCCGCTGGCTGTGGGATGGCGGTAGACAGCCGCCAGGGTCTTGCGGTGCTTGGTTTTCATCCTGCCATGATATCCTGGAGTGATATCACTCGGCAATGGACTACACCGGGCGGGCCATTGACCCGAAAAAGAAGGGTGCCATTGACAACACACTGCCTCCGATCCTGCAGCGGCTGGGCCTCACCCCGGATCAGTGGCTGGAGCAGAGTACGCGGTTTGAGGCCGTGTACCGGCGGCAGCGGCGACGATCAGCGGCCTGACGGGCTTCCCCGAACGACTCCCCATGCTGCGGTGATGTGCCGAGGATGGCCCCTGGGCGCCGTTCAGGTGTCGGGGAAGAGATCGGGGGAAATCGGGTGCTGACAGCGAGCGGTTCAAGACCGGGAAATGGGGGAGGGTGGTCGTTGACATCATCGGTAGGGGGCGAACAACCGACCGAAATGGTCAAGAGTGCCTGTCCCTTGCCTCCCCGTTGCCAGCAGATATCGGTGACCGACACCCCTTACTACCACGTCGTCTCGCGCTGTGTGCGGCGTACCTTCCTGTGTGGACAGGATCATGCCACTGGCAAGAGCTATGAACACCGCCGGCAATGGATCGAAGATCGGATCCGGCTGCTGGCCTCCCTGTTCGCCGTGGACATCGCCGCCTACGCGGTCATGTCCAACCATTATCATCTGGTGGTCAAGCTGGAGCCGACGCACGCCGAGCGGTGGACTGATGACGAGGTGCTGCGGCGCTGCTCAGTTGCATGGCCTATGTGGATCTCAACTCGGTGCGGGCCGGGATCGCGGCCACCCCGGAGGAATCGCAGCACATCAGCATCCGGGAACGGATCACGCCCCGGTTCAACCTGGCTCAGGCCGTGCGCGAGCAGATGCAGATGGATGCCCTGCTGCGGTTCGACGGCAAGGTGAAACCGCTGCTGCATTTTGAGGGGGGCTGCGTGCAGGCCGAGCAGACCGGCATTCCGTTCGCCTTCGAGGATTACCTGGCCCTGGTGGACTACACCGGGCGGGCCATCGACCCTAGGAAGAAGGGTGCCATTGCCAACGCGCAGTCGCCCATTCTGCTGTTTTCGCCTGGTTGCATACGCGGTCCCGGGGCAGGTGGTCGTGCTATCCTCGTGGGGCTCGAGCAGTTCACTTGAAGCCTACTCATAACTTATCTATGCTTTCCAATATGAAAAGATTGGTAAGCATCGGCGAAGCTGCCAAGGCGCTGGGCGTGTCCATTACGACACTGCGCCGCTGGGAGGCATCGGGGAGGTTGGTGCCTGAGCACACAGCGGGCGGCCATCGCCGTTACGAC
>NZ_JAJNAN010000068.1:0-11497 GCF_022227565.1 Ectothiorhodospira sp. 9100 | reverse complement strand
GGGGTTGGGGTGAGGGGCGGGCGGCGGCCCACTCACCCAAGGGCGGAGTAAGCCTTGTCATAATCCGGCTCCTGGGCAATCTCAGGGACCAGCTCCGTGTGGACAATGGTGTCCTTCTCATCCAGCACCAGCAGCGCCCTGGCCGTGATCCCGGCCAGGGGACCATCCACGATGAGCACGCCATAATCCTTGCCGAAATTCCGTGACCGCATCATGGATAGGGTCTTCACCCGCTCCACATTTTCGCTGCCGCAGAACCGCCCCTGAGCGAAAGGCAAATCAGCCGATACGGTGAGGATCACCACATCGTCACGCCCCGCCACCCACTCGTCGAACTTCTTTGCCGACAGGGCACAGACAGGAGTATCCAGGCTGGGGACGATGGACAGGATCTTCTTCTTGCCGTTGAAGTCGGCGAGACTGACGTCGTTCAGATCCTTGTCCACCAGGGTAAACGCCGGTGCCTTGCTGCCTACTTCGGGCAGGTCACCGCTGGTGTGGATGGGATTGCCCTGCAGAGTGATCTTGGCCATGGAGAATCTCCTCCGGTTTTGGTCCGCATCGAGGGTTCATGCCCCCGGTCTGTGTTACCCATCCACCCGATCCCGGACAATTTCCGGCACCGCAGCGGGGAGGCAACGGTCAACCCAGGCTCAACGGCCGGGCTCATTGGTTGGGCAATCCCAGCCCGAGCCCGGTTCAGTGGGCCCGCTATCTGACGGATGACACCGCCGTTTCCAGCGCCTCCACATAGGCATCCAGGTCTGCCTCCGTCTTGGTCTCGGTCACGCACAGCAGCAAGACATCCTTGAGATCCGGGTCGTCCCGGCCCAGGGGATATCCCCCCAGCACACCTTCGTCAGCCATGCGCTGCATCACCTGTTCAGCATCGGCGCCCAAACGGATGGCGGCCTCATGGAAACGCTCCCCGGAAAAGGCCACCTCGAAGCCCTTGGCCTTGAGTTTTTCCACCAGGGCGGCGGTGTTGTTCATGCAGGTGCCGGCCACCCGTTCCAGGCCTTCCGGCCCCAGCAGGGCCATGTGGATGGTGGCGGCCGTCACCACCAGCCCCTGGTTGGTGCAGATATTCGACGTGGCCTTGGAGCGGCGGATGTGCTGCTCCCGGGCCTGCAGGGTGAGCACGAAGCCCTCACGACCATCCGCGTCCTGCGTACGGCCCACGACGCGTCCCGGCATCTGACGCACATGCTCCTTGCGGCAGCACATGAAGCCGAAGTACGGCCCACCGGAAGACAGCGGGGCCCCCAGGGGCTGACCCTCACCCACCACCATGTCGGCACCCTTGGCACCCCATTCACCGGGGGCCTTGAGCAGTGCCAGGGAGACGGGGTTGACCACACCGATGGCTTGCGCACCGTTGGCATGAGCCCAGTCGGTGAGTGCGTCCACCTCTTCCATCACGCCAAAGAAGTTGGGCTGCGGGATCACCAGGGCCGTCACATCCCCCCCCTCAAAGCCCGATAGAGAGGCCACATCCACCCGACCGGACGCCCGATCGAAAGGCACTTCCACCAGGTCGATCCCCTGACTGCCCACGATGCTCCGCGTCACCGCACGATAGGCCGGATGCACGCTGGTGGGCATGAGCACCTTGCGGGCCTTGGACTTGCGGTTGGCGCGCACCGCCATGAGCACCGCCTCGGCCAGGGCCGAAGCCCCGTCATACAAGGAGGCGTTGGACATGGGCAGCCCGGTGAGCCGACTCATCATGGTCTGGTATTCATAGATGAGTTGCAGGGTCCCCTGGCTGGCCTCGGCTTGGTAGGGGGTGTAGGCACTGTAGAACTCGCCACGGGTGGCAATCTGCCACACGGCCGCCGGGATATGGTGCTCATAGGCACCCGCGCCAATGAAGTTCAGGCAGGTGGCATCCTCGCCGGCACGGGCCTCCATCAGCCGGGTGACCTCCATTTCACTCATCGCCGGCGGCACGCCCCGGAGGCCGTCCACGCGCAGGGCGGAAGGGATTTCGTCGAACAGGGCTTCGACGCTATCGGCGCCAATGGCGTCGAGCATCTCGCGCACATCAGATTCAGTATGGGGAATGAAGGGCATGGCTTCTCGGGGGTCTCCGGGCTGCTGGCGGCGTGTGTTGAGGCAAGCGGCGGTCAGGGGTTCGCCTCAGCCCTCGGCCTCCAGATGCTGATTGTAGGCGTCGGCGTCCATCAGGGCGTCCAGTTCGCTGGCATCGCCGGGCTTGACGCGGAAGATCCAGCCCTCGCCATAGGCGTCACTGTTCACCAGTTCGGGGCTGTCACCCAGTTGTTCGTTCACGGCCACCACCTCACCGCTCACGGGGGCATACACGTCCGAGGCCGCCTTCACGGACTCCACCACGGCACAGGCAGTCCCGGCCTCCAGGGTGGCGCCCTCTTCCGGGGTTTCGACAAAGACCAGATCACCCAGCAGCTCCTGGGCATGGTCGGAGATGCCCACGGTCAGGGTGCCATCGGATTCCTGGCGTACCCATTCATGGGACTTGGCGTATTTCAGTTCAGCAGGGACATGGCTCATGGGATCGTCTCCAAAGGATGAAATCGAGAATCAGCGGATAAGGTGACAAGGGAGGACGGGAGAGGCCGGTCGGCCTCCCCCGTGAATATAAACCGTATGGGGTCTCAGTGGATCTCGACCAGGGCCTGGCCGTTGCGCACGAAGGGCGGCTTCACCACCCGGGCCGGTACCTGCTTGCCGCGAATCTCCACCTGAACCTGCTCGCCGGCGCCTGCGGGGATGCGCGCCAGGGCGATGGCTACGCCAAGGGTGGGGGAAAAGCTGCCGCTGGTGGTCTCACCCTGGCCAGCCTCTCCTGCCGACACCGGCATGTGCCCACGCAACACGCCACGGCCCTCGAGCACCAGACCCACCAGGCGCCGTGTGGCCCCCTCGGCCTGCTGCTTTTCCAGCGCGGCACGCCCCATGAAATCCCGGTCGGCAGGCTTCAGGGCCACGGTCCAGTCCAGGCCGGATTCCAGGGGGGTCACCTGCTCATCCATATCGGTACCGTAGAGGTTCATGCCCGCCTCCAGGCGCAGGGTATCGCGGGCCCCCAGGCCCGTGGGGTGCACGCCGGCAGCCGCCAGGGCATCCCACAGGGCACGGGTCTGGTCCTTGGGCAGCACCACCTCGAAACCATCCTCGCCAGTGTAGCCGGTGCGTGCCACGAACCAGTCCTGCCATTCCGTGGCGCGGAACGGCGACAGGGCCTCCACGTCGGCACGCAGTGCTTCAGGCAACAACGGCAGGCACAGCGCCCGGGCCTGGGGGCCCTGCACGGCGATCATGTCCAGATCGTCCCGTTCCTGCACGGATACCTGGGGGGCACCGGGCATGTCACGGGCCACCTGCTGCATCCATGCCAGATCCTTGTCACGGGTGGCGGCGTTCACCACCACACGGTAACCCTGATCACGGCGATAGGTGATCAGGTCGTCCAGCACCCCACCCTGGTCATTGAGCATGCAGCTGTACAGGGCGCGACCGTCCTCCTTGAGCTTGTCCACATCGTTGGCCAGCAGGTAACGCAAATAGTCCCGTGCACCGGGGCCGGTGACATCCACCACGGTCATGTGGGACACATCGAACATCCCGGCCTCGCGGCGTACCCCATGGTGCTCTTCCAGCTGGGAACCGTAATGCACCGGCATGGACCAGCCGGCGAAGTCCACCATGCGGGCACCAGCGGCGACGTGGGCATCATGGAGTGTTGTCTGCTTGAGTGTCGTCATCTTTTCGGCTCCCGGAAAACGAAAAAGGGGCGGCCGACACGTATCGTTGTGTCGACCGCCCCTCTGTCCTGAAACCTGAGAGATTAAACCCGCGCCAAGGCACAGGTTATCCCCTTCGGTGGGCCTGAAAACAGACCACTCTCCAGAGTCGATTATGGCAGCGCGGTCCTTTTGCCTGAGCGTTTCCGGGCGGAAGTTGCGCCTTCGGCGCCCCGTAAGGGGTCTCTCCCACACTGCCAGGGCGCCGTGGCACCCATATCAATGTGGTCACTATAACCCAGTGGCCACGGGTTCGGAAGCATTGATGGTCATATAAAGTTCATGGAAAAGATAGGCTGAGGCTATTCAGGGCGACGAATCAGGGCCCGGGTGACCGCCGCTCGGCCACGGTGCCCCGGGCCCTCGTTCAATTGCACTGCCACCTCGGCCAGCTCCATGAACTCGGCACCGACCAGGTCCTCGCGCAGCATCACACTGCTGTAGAGCATATCGGGATTACGGGGGCCGCCACTGTCGTAATTGATCTGTTCCGGATGAAAGGCCTCCAGCAACAACCAGCCACCGGGCTTGAGCGACTCCAGCATGGCCCGATGCACCTGCCGGCGCTGAGCGGGGGGCAAATGCACATAGATGGAGATCACATGATCGAACTCGCCCTTGGGCCACTTCCAGCCCACCAGGTCCGCCCAGACCGTTTCCAGGATCACCCCCTGGTGCTGAGCCAGGGCCTGGGCCTTGGCCAAGGCCTGCTGGGAGAAGTCCACCGAAGTGACCGACAGCCCCCGTGACGCCAGCCAGACCCCGTTGCGCCCCTCTCCATCCCCCACGGCCAGCACCCGTTGCCCAGCCCGATACAGGCCATGATGGGCCAGCAGATAGGCATTGGGGGCCGTCCCATAGACATACTCCGAACCGGAGTAGCGGGTATCCCAGAATTCTTTCATGGCGAATCGTTCCCGTGGCACCCAGTGGCGAAGGTGACATTGTACAGCCTGCCGAAGCCTGCCGTCAGACCAGGCGGCCACTCAACCCCATGCCTGAAAACCTTCGCGGCCAGGGGCCGCTCCCAAAGAAATGCACCCCCACAGGTCATCAGGAGCGGCCATCCCCCAGGCCCAGGGCGTGGCGCATCAGCAGGTGCTTGAGCGGCGTCACCTGCTGAGCCAGGTTCAGGCCCAGACCGCGCAGGGCCGCCAGCGGGGGCTGCTGACTGCCAAACAGATACCGAAAGCCTTCCATGGAACGCATCATGATCAGATTATCACCGCGACGAGACCGCTCATAACGACGCAACACCCGAAGATCACCGGCATCCCTCACCCCCGGGGCGCAGACCGCGCCAACCAGGGCATGGGCATCCTGAAACCCCAGGTTGGCCCCCTGTCCGGCCAGAGGATGGATGGTATGGGCTGCATCCCCCACCAGCGCCACCCGCGGCCGCACATAGTGCTCCGCCTGAGACCCGCGCAAGGGAAAGGCCGCCCGTTTTGAGGTCTCCAGCACCTGGCCGAGGCGATACTCCAGACCTTCCGTCAGCGCCTGACAAAAATCCTCGTCACACAGATCCCTGAGTTCCTCCGCGCGAGCGTCGTCCGCCGACCACACAATGGAGCAGCGCCCATCCCCCAGGGGCAGAAAGGCCAGTGGCCCGGTGGGCAGAAAGCGTTGCCAGGCGGTGTCCTCATGAGGCAGTGCCGTGCGCACGGTCGCCACCAGGGCCTGCTGGCCGTAGTGGCGGCCATTCACGCGAATGCCCGCCCGCTCCCGCAGGCGCGAGCGGGCACCGTCGGCGCCCACCACCAGGTAAGCCTTGAGCCGACGACCACTGGCCAACGTGACCTCGGCGTGACTGCGCCGCACATCCAGCCCCATGAGGGTATCCGGGGCGATGATCTCCACCATGGGATCCTGCTCCAGCCGATCCCACAGGGCTCGCTGCACGACGCGATTCTCGATGATGTGGCCCAGGTCCGGCTCCGCCAGATCCCGGGCCTCGAAACGGATGCGCCCGGGTCCCGCCGCGTCCCAGACCTCCATGGCCTGATACGGGTGGACCCGCAAGGCGGCCATGCCCTCCCAGGCCCCCAGGGACTGGAACACCCGCTGCGCCGCCCGATTGATGGCCGAGACACGCAGATCGTAATCACCTTTTGAGTCGAACGTCTCCGGCGGCTGCACCTCCACCAGGGCCACCCGGTGCCCGGACCGGGCCAGTTCGGCCGCCAGGGCGGCACCCACCATGCCGCCGCCAATGACGATGGTGTGGAACTCCGGGGTCTTCGCGTCGGACATGCGTGTTCTCTCCGTGTTTCAGCCAGGCCGGAACGGCACTGATGTCTACAAGCCCATCCCCTTCCTGGCCACCTGCCGTCGCAGGGGCCCGCAACGGTCCAGCAGCATCAGGCCGGCGCCGCGCAGATGGGCCAGGGGCGAAAACGGGGTGGCGAACAGGCGCGCCAGGGCATCGGTGGCGTGGACCACCGCGTCCAGATCCCCCTCGCGGCGGGAGACATACTCGCTCAGCAGGGCCGGAGAGCCCGGGTCCTCGCCATCCTTCCGGGCCTGGGCCAGTAGCTCCGCCAGGGTGCGCACATCCCGCAGTGCCAGGTTGAACCCCTGCCCTGCCACCGGATGGAGGGTGTGCGCAGCATTGCCCACCAGAATCAGCCGGGTGGCCGTGTCCCGTTTCGCCCGAACCAGACTCAGTGGATAGGCCGTCCGCTGCCCCACCTTGCGAAAACACCCCAGGCGGTGGCCAAAACGATCCTGCAATCGGGCCAGAAATTCCCCGTCACTCCACGCCAGGGTCTGGGCGATCCGTGCCTGTGGGCGCACCCACACCAGGGAGCAGCGCCGTTCATGGTCCGGCCCGCGACCAAGCGGCAACAGGGCAATGGGCCCCTCATCGGTAAAGCGCTCATAGGCCACACCCTGGTGATCCTGCCCCGGCGTGACATTGGCGATGACGGCCGACTGCTCATAGGGGGACTCGCGCACATCGATCCCGGCCAGGGACCGCAGGCGCGAGCCGGTGCCATCGGCGCCCACCACGAGACGGGCCCGCAGGGACTGCGCCTCCTCGCCGTGACGGACCTTGAGGATCAGGTGATCCTCCCCCTCCTGGTCATCCAGCAGTCGCGCCGGGGTCATCACGCTCACGCCGCTGGCCTCCAGGGCCTGATGCAGCACCGGCCCCAGGTGCCGATTGATGAGCACATAGCCCAGGGCCTCCACGCCATACTCGCGGTGATCCATGCGGGTGGCCCCCAGATAGCCGCGCTGGGAGACATGGATGCGGCGAATGGGTTCGGCCTGGGGCGCCAGGGCCTCCCAGACCCCCAGATCCTCAAGGATCCGGCGGCTGCCATGGGAGAGGGCCGTCGCCCGATCGTCATAACTGGGCTGCCCGGCGGCCCCGGGTGGGTGCGCCTCGATCACACGGACGGAGCATCCGGCGCGGGCCGCCGCCAGGGCCAGGGTGGCGCCCACCATGCCGCCACCGATCACCGCCAGATCCACATCCGGCACAGCGGGTGTCATGGCTGCGTCCCCACCAGGGATTCCAGCTCATCGGGCTCCTTGGGGCAGTCCGCCGTGAGCACCTCGTGCCCGTCCTTCGTCACCACCACATCATCCTCGATGCGAATGCCGATATCCCGGTAGGCCTTGGGCACGCCCTTCAGGGCGCGGCTCAGATACAGCCCCGGCTCGATGGTCATGGCCATGCCGGGTTCCAGCAGCCGCCAGGCATCCCCCAGCTTGTAATCCCCCACGTCGTGAACGTCCATGCCCAGCCAGTGGCCGGTGCGGTGCATGTAAAACTGACGATACACACCTTCCTTGATCAGCTTGGCCGGCTTGCCCTTGAGCAGCCCCAGTTCCACCAGCCCCTTGGTGAGCACCTTGACCGCTGCCATGTGGGGGTCATCCCAGTGATTGCCGGGGACCACCTGGGCAATGGCGGCCTTCTGGGCCTCCAGCACCAGCTCATACACCTCCCGCTGGGCCGGGGAGAAACGCCCATTGACCGGGAATGTTCGGGTGATGTCACTGGCATAGCCCTGAAACTCGCAGCCGGCATCGATCAGCAGCAGGTCGCCCTCCTTGAGCTGAGCCTCGTTCTCCGTGTAGTGCAGGATGCAGCCGTTCTCCCCGCCTCCCACGATGGAGGGATACGCAGGCTCGGTGCCGGCGCGGCGAAAGGCATACAGCAATTCCGCCTCCACCTGGTATTCCCAGGTGCCGGGGCGACAGGCCCGCATGGCTTGAACATGGGCCTCGCTGGTGATTCTGGCCGCCTGACGCATGGCCTTGAGTTCGAAGGCGGACTTGAACAGGCGCATGTCGTGGAGCAGGTATTCCAGGGCCACGAATTCGTGGGGCGGCCGGGCCCCGGAACGGACCTGATCGCGGATGCGGTTCACCCAGCCGATGAGTTTTCTGTCCAGCTCCGGGTCACGCCCGAGGCTGGTGTACACGCGCTCGCGATTTTCCAGCAGGCCCGGCAGGATCTCGTCCATGTCCCCGATGGGGAAGGAGTCATCCGCCCCGAAGCCCTTCACGGCTCCGTCCTGACCGGCACGCCGGCCATGCCAGGTCTCCAGCACCGGATCTCGCTCGCGGCAGAACAGGATGAACTCCCCCTGCTCCCGACCCGGCACCAGTACCACCACTGCCCCCGGCTCGGTAAAACCGGTGAGGTACCAGAAGTCGCTGTCCTGGCGGTAAGGGTATTCCACGTCGCGATTACGTGCCCGCTCCGGAGCGGCGGGAATCACAGCGATGCCGCCCCCCCCCATGGCACGCATGAGCTGGCGGCGGCGGCGGGCGAATTCCTTTTGCTGGGTCTTGTTCAGGGGCATGGGGCTGGGTCCCGGTTACTGGATCCGCGATGGACCCTTCAAGGGTTGGAGTTCCTCGCTGACCAGCAGCACCCCCATGCGGATGTACTCCTGGATCTCCTGATAAGCCTCTTCATTTTCCTCATCCTCCTCCACGTCGAAACCGGTACCGGCAATCTCGGAGAGGTCCTTGATGAACTCCGCCGAGTCTTGCGGCAGTTTGCCCGGATCGGTCACGCCGGCCACGGCCAACCCATAGAGGAATCCCTGGCACCAGTGGCCCAGGGCCGAGACCCGGCCATCCAGGTCGTCATCATCCCCGGGCAGCAGCAGTTCAAAGCTCAGCAGGGCATCCGAGAGCTGCGTACGGGTCTCGTCGAACAGCTGGCCCAGCAACTGCCGGGGCTCGCCGGTAGGCAACTCGCCAGGCTGCGCCTCCGGGAACAGTTCACGTATCCAGCCCTCCACCCCGGCCCCCAGGTTGGCACTGAGCATACCGCACAGGGTGCCATGCACCTCGGCGGCACCGGCGGTGGCACCGGCAGTCTGCAGGGCATCTTCAACGGTTTGATATTGAGGCAACATGGGGCAATCTCATCACGGGATAGCGATCAGGACAACAATCGGCGGCAAACGGTTCCGGGCCGACCGGTGCCCATGGGGTGGCATCAACCCGGGGGCCGATGGAATCAGAAGAGCTCCAGCCGCGCCTCGTCAGGCAGCAGGATCAGACGATACAGGGCCTCGTCCAGTTGCACATGGGCAAACTGGGGCTCATCCAGGTTGATCACCCCGCTCCCCGCCGCCGACAGGGCGGAGAGACCGAAGCGCCGCTCGGCGATCAGTTGCTCCAGCAGCGAGGCCAGCACGTCCCGACGGACCGTACCGGTGGTATCGACGATGCGGCAGGGCTTGCCCGCGGTGGTGACCGACTCGACCACAACGGAACCTTCGGGGGCCGACGCGAAGGCGGAAAGGTCATCCGGGGGCATGTGCGCGGATCCATGAAGGCCTGAGGATCCTACAGTCTAGCAAGCTCGCGCCACGCGAGGCCATGGGCCACCTCACCGCGGATGGCCACACGACAGCCTGGTTCAAGGCCGTCCCCGCCGGTGCGCGGAAGGGATCCCGTCGGGCCCCGTGACGATCACCGCGAAGGGGACGGGTGGCCCCGTTGACGCCCCCCGGCGGGCAGGCCTATATTGAGCCCATGAACACGATTCACCACAGCGCCGAAGCCCATCAGACCCTGCGCGAGTTGGAAACGCAGGTTGAAGCGCTGGCGCGTGCCTGCGACCGGCTGCGGGATGAAAACCGCATGCTGCGTCACCAAAACGAGCAATTGCTCACGGAACGGTCCATACTGACCGAGCGTGGAGAACAGGCGCGCATCAAGGTGGAATCGATGATCAACCGTCTCAAGTCCATGGAGCAGGCCGTATGACGGAAGCCGTCGCTGAACCGGTCACGGTTCAGATCCTGGGCAAGGAATACCGGGTGGCCTGCCCGGAAGATCAGCGCCATGCCCTGATCACCTCGGCCAGCCTGCTGGATCGCCGCATGCGGGAGATCCGGGACACCGGCAAGGTGGTGGGCGGAGACCGGATCGCCGTGATGGCGGCCCTGAACATCACCCACGAACTGCTCACGCTGAAGGATCAGCAGGCAGAGATGGACAAACGGATTCAGGCCTTGCGTGCCCGGGTTGATTCGGCCCTGGACAAGGAAGGCGAAGAACACTGACAATTCAGTGGGAGCGGCGCTTGGCCGCGAAGATTAAGGTCAGGGACCATGGTATGTTGAAGCCCTGCACCCACAACGATTTTAAGGTTTGGGCACCTCTGCGGTGTTCGTGAGCGGCTGGGTATTATCCTTGAGCCTAATGAACTACCCCGGGAGCCACTCTGCAGTGATGTTGTGCATGTCCGCCACGTAGCGGAAAGCCTTGATTCACTGCGACGGCACCCACTTGAACCGCTGGTTCAAGGTCGAAAGTCGCCACGGCATTCGCGGAGCGTGTCCTCTACAAAGCAAGGCCGGGCCTGTCACGGGTCCGGCCTTTTTCATGGGATCCCCTTTGCACTCAGGCCAGGCCATGAAGACCCTCCGCCAGACACTGCGCGCGCAACGACTCGCCCTGCCCTCGGCGGAGCGCCTCGCCCGGTCACACCGTATTGCCCGCCACGTGGTGCATAGCGCGTTGTTCACCTCGGCCCGACGCATTGCCGTCTACCTGCCGGATCGCGGCGAGGTGGACCCCACCCCTCTCATGACTGCGGCCCGTGCTGCCGGCAAACGGCTGTACCTGCCGGTGCTGGCACCCATTCACCCCAGGCTGCTGTGGTTTGTGGCCTGGGATCCGGACACCCGCCTGATCCCCAACCGCTTCGGCATCCCCGAACCCCCGGTGAGCAAGCGCCACCGCGTGCCGGCTCGCGCCCTGGACCTGATCATCACGCCTCTGGTGGGATTTGATGATAAAGGCACCCGTCTGGGCATGGGCGGCGGCTTCTACGACACCACCTTCGCCCACCGTAACCGCCACCGCCACTGGCACCGTCCCCGCCTGCTGGGCCTGGCCTATGATTTCCAGCAGGTGGACACCCTCCCCCGCCGCCCCTGGGACGTGAACCTGGATGCGGTAGCCACCGAGCGGGGTGTGATCCGTTGGCCTGCCCAAGTCATGTCGCCCACCGCCCTGAGAAACGCCACATAGCAGTCGTTCGAGAACCGACTGACAAACCCCACCTCGACCACCCAAGGTCTCGGCTTTCTCATCCTGTTTGTCAGGTGACTCTCATCATTGTTTGTCGCTGACCGGCGCCCATACACTGAGCACGGTGACTCCGAAGACACCGCTCGGGTCGTTCACGAACGACCCCTACAGGCAGACGCGGGAACAATGGC